>JBDKJT010000020.1:0-4980 GCA_039796475.1 Bacteroidota bacterium
ATACTTACCCAGGTATTTTTGAGCAGCAGGTATCGGATTTATTTAATCATACCGCCGACCCTTTGTTGCTGGCAATTTGTGGTGAGTACCTGTTGCGTATTGGCAATAAGTATCATCAACAGATTGTACAAAAATGCTCTGGCCTGCCCCCGGCAGATAGCAGCCAGGTTCATTTAAACAGGCTCATTAGCAGGGTACAGTCTTTATCCGGTAGCCAGCCCGTACCTTCTTTAAAGGAATTGCTATACCATACTTACTTTGATAGTGCGGTGGTAGTGTTTAGCCTGCAACGCAAAAACCGGAACTATCCTGGTATTGCTCTTGTAAGGGATAAAAAAGGCCATTTTGTAAAAGACGATTCTGGAAATTTTTTTGCTATTCCTCAATTGGCACGCAGCATTAGCAATTTGCCGGGCTACATCAGCAATGGCAATACGCCACAGGGTATTTTTAGAATGTACGGTACGGCGGTAAGCAAAAGTAATTTTATTGGCCCTACGCCCAATATTCAGCTCACCATGCCAGTAGAAGCCAGCTTGCAACATTTTATAAATGATAGTACTATTACTGACACTGCATGGACCTGGCAACATTATCGTAACCTGTTACCCGGCAATTGGAAAAATTTTGCCCCTGTATACGAAGCCTACTTTGCCGGCAGGGCAGGCCGTACCGAAATTATTGCACATGGCAGTACGGTAGACCCTGCTTATTATAAAGGCCAATCTTACTACCCGCTAACGCCTACGCTTGGCTGCTTGTGCACAATGGAGCTGTGGAGTGGTACAGATGGAAAGCGTATGTTTAGCGATCAGCAGCGCCTGGTAGATGCACTTGCAAGGGCGGGAGGTGCCAATGGCTATTACCTGGTAGTGGAAATAGATGATGCCCAGCGGCCGGTGGAGCTTAAAGATGTAGTGGAATGGCTGCACCAATAATTTTATACCCGGGTACAAGTAATTTTTTACACAATAACATCAACGGTAAAGCCAATGCTTATCCTAATAAAATAATGTTTATGCAACTTAACTGGAGCGCCAAAACTTTTCACCAGCTTACACCCGCCGAGCTTTATGCCATCATGCGCCTGCGTAGCGAAGTATTTGTAGTAGAACAAAATTGTGTGTACCTGGATGCAGATAATAAAGACCAGGCTGCCTGGCATTACTGCGGCTGGAATGGGGATGATTTGGTGGCTTATAGCCGGTTGTTACCAGCAGGTATATCTTACAAACATCCCAGCATTGGCCGTGTTATCAGCTCACCCCGCTACCGAAAAGGTGGGCACGGCCGTGTAATGATGCAGCAGGCCATTGAGCAAACCATCCACCTCTTTAACGATCCCATCATTATTATTGGGGCACAGCAATATCTTCAAAAATTTTATGAATCGCTGGGATTTAAACAAATTAGTGAGATGTACCTGGAGGATGATATTCCGCATATTACCATGCAGTATGGCGGTTAATTGCAGGATTACAGGGCAATAATCCGGTATTTTGGTCGTTTACAAAGGGTATATAAGGTAGTTGGCACCTGTAAATAGTGGCGTTGCCTTATTCCAAATCCAAATTTGTAATCCAATGAAGATCCGGTTACCCCATTTTTTCCTTAAATGTTTCATCACTGTTTTTTGCTGCACAGTAGTACTGTCTTCAGCAAGGTCTCAGCATTTTATGATAGGCTCGGGTAGCACCCGGATAGAGGCTGGCTTAAACTTTGGCCCCACATTTTTTTTGGGCGATTTAGGTGGCAAGGTAGGTAAGGGTGCCACTTTCATCAAAGATTTAAATTATGAGTTAACCAAGTTAATGAAGGGTGCTTTTATTTCTGTATATCCAACACAATGGATGGGTTTTAGATTGGCAGGCCAATATACTTATGTAGAAGGGGTAGATAGCATTATTAGTACACATGGGGTGGATGAGCTGTGGCGCAAGCAACGCAACCTTGATTTTAAAAGTAATATGTGGGAAGTATATGGCGCAATGGAAATATTTCCGTTTGAGTTTTTTATGCGGAATAATTTTGACTATAACCCACGATTTAGACCTTACATGTTTGCAGGTATTGGCCTTTTTCACTTTAATCCAAGGGGATCTTTAAAAGATCAAAACGGAAATATTACCTGGCATGAGTTACAGCCATTGCATACCGAAGGGCAGGGTTTTCCGGAATATCCAGAAAAGAAAAACTATAAGCTTACACAAATTAATTTGCCATTGGGTGGTGGTTTTAAGTACGAAATTTCGCCCAGCATGAACGTAGGGCTGGAGTTATTGTACCGTAAAACATTTACCGACTATATAGATGATGTAAGCACCACGTACATTAACCATGATTATTTTTATACCAATTTGTCTGCAGCAGATGCAGTGATTGCAGATAGAATAAGCGATAAAACTATCGGTATTGTTACGCCAGGTGTTGGCAGGTATGCCGAGGGTGTACAGCGTGGCACATCATACAATAACGATGCATATTTTTCGTTTTTGCTGAAGTTTGGTTTTAAAATTGGCGGTGGCGATGATACCGGCTATGGTGGAAACGGGTTGGGTAGTGGCTATAACGAAAGAGCAAAAAGCAAAGCCCGTTGCCCGGTTCGTTTTTAATACATGTAATCTATCAACCTAAAATCCATAATTATGAAAAATGGTTTGCACATTAACCCCGTGTTATTTAAAATGGTGATATTGGTTACCTGCTTTATGCTGGTAATGCTTTACAATAAATCAAAGGCAGCTACTGTATCGCAGCATGCTACAGAGCAACGTTAAAAACTGTTGAGCCTATCGGCACAAAATATTTATTACTGGCTGATGATAAAGTGATGTAAAAGAATTTTACCCAGAGAAGCAAGTTTATAAGTTTACCTTGTTTACCCTGAAACCACAACTTTATTCTGTTATTATTGCTTTGTCATTATTTAGTTAATCTAAGCCCCGGTGTTAAAGCCGGGGTTTTTTTGTAGCGGTGTGTTACGTACAGGGTTAGCCGCACTAACGAATAAAGCAGGTAACATCAAGGAAGGCTATGATTATTTCATTTCTGATTTTAAATATTTGCCCGTAAAGCTTTCTTTTATTTTAATCAATCCCTCGGGGGTGCCTTCAAATAATACTTTGCCTCCACCATCACCACCTTCGGGCCCAATATCAATAATATGGTCGGCAACTTTTATTACATCCATATTATGCTCTATTACCAGCACAGTATTTCCCCTGTCTACCAGTTTATTTATTACATCCAGCAAGTGTTGAATATCCTGAAAATGCAAGCCGGTGGTGGGTTCGTCTAGTATATAAAATGTTTTGCCGGTATCTTTTTTGCCAAGTTCGGTAGATAGTTTTACCCGTTGTGCTTCGCCCCCGCTAAGGGTTACAGCACTTTGGCCCAGGGTTATATAGCCAAGGCCCACCTCTTGCAAAACTTTTATTTTGCGGTATATAAATGGTACAGCATTAAAAAAATCTACTGCTTCATCCACCGTCATATTTAACACATCACTGATGGATTTTCCTTTGTACCTTATTTCTAGTGTTTCCCGGTTATAACGTTTGCCATTGCATTTTTCGCAGTGTACATATACATCGGGTAAAAAATTCATTTCAATTACCCTCATGCCACCTCCTTCGCAAACTTCACACCGGCCGCTTTTTACATTAAATGAAAACCGTCCAGCATTATAGCCTCGTATTTTGGCTTCGGGTACTTGTGCAAAAAGTGTTCTAATATCTGTAAAAAAGCCGCAGTAGGTAGCAGGATTACTGCGTGGGGTACGGCCAATGGGGCTTTGGTCAATTTCAATCACTTTATCAATATGCTCCAGCCCTTTAATGGCTTTGTAGCTAAGTGGTGCAGTTTTGCTATTGTAGCAATACTGGCTTAGCAGTGGGTACAGTGTTTCGTTGATAAGGGTAGATTTGCCACTGCCACTAACACCCGTTACCACAATTAATTTACCCAAAGGAAATTTTACCGAGATGTTTTTAAGATTATTGCCCTTAACGCCACTAAGCTCTATTTGCTTTCCATTGCCCATTCTCCTGCTTTGAGGTATTACGATGGCTTTTTCGCCATTGAGGTATTTGGCTGTTTCTGAGGTAGACTGCAGTACCTGCTCCGGGGTACCCATGGCAACAATTTCGCCGCCCTGGTAGCCAGCTTTTGGGCCAATATCTACCAGGTAGTCGCTTGCCAGCATAATGTCTTTATCATGCTCTACCACCAAAACACTGTTGCCTATATTTCGCAGGTTTTCCAGTGCAGCAATCAATCGTTGGTTATCCCGCTGGTGCAAACCAATACTTGGCTCATCCAGTATATAGGTGATGCCTTGCAGCTGGCTGCCTATTTGTGTAGCCAGCCTGATGCGTTGGCTTTCGCCACCACTAAGCGTTTTGGTAGGCCTGTTAAGTGTTAAGTAGGTGAGCCCTACATCCAGCAAAAACTGCAAGCGCTCTCTTATTTCTTTTAATACATCTTTTGCAATGGCATTTTGCTTGCTGCTCATCCTTTTTTCTAAACCAGCAAACCAGTTGGCTAGTTTATCTAAATTTTGCACCCCCAGTTCGGCAATATTGGTATCATCAATTTTAAACCAAAGGCTTTCTTTTTTTAGCCGGGTACCATTGCAGGTGCCACAGGTTTTTAGCTGGGTAAATTTTTCTACCCACTCTCTTAATACATCGGTGCTTTGTGAGCTGTTAAACCAGCGCTTTAGCATGGGTATAATACCCTCGTAGCTGCCCGTGTAGGTATCAGGTATGCTGTCGTCGTTGCCATCAATTTCCAGGCTGGGGTTAATACCCTGGTCGCCGTATAACAATAAATCAAGCTGCGCCTGCGGCAAATCTTTTACGGGCTTATCTAAATTGATTTTATATTTTTTTGCAAAGGCAGTAACCTGCTGAAATACGCTGGCATTGCGCTCTTCACCCAATGGGGCAATGCCACCATCTTTTACGCTCTTGCCGGTAT
>JBDKJT010000021.1:0-36041 GCA_039796475.1 Bacteroidota bacterium
AAATCCAGCACAGCAAACCTGTTAGGCTGGTTGGCGCATTGCTCCAGTGCTATTTGCTGCAGTTGATATAAATCGGTTTCGTGCCTTTTTTCAACCAGTACGGCATCTGGCATAGCAAGTATGCTGATATCAGGTATTTTTTCAGCAGCCAGAAGGGCTGCTGCCAATAGCGAAATGGTAACACTTGTAGGTGAACCATCCTGGTTATTATATAAACCGGCAGCTATGATATAGCATTCGCTGCCACCATTATCAAAAAACAACCGCACTGTATTATATAAGTAGGCTGTACAACTATGGTTAATGGTAACATCACTTACCTGGTAATGCTGTTGTTGATTGAGTATTATTTTAATGGCACCTGGCGTTAATGCCCTGGGGCCTCCAAAATAGTGGGTAAATTCAGAAAAAGATTTAATTTTTAAAGGGTTATTTAGTAAACATTGCCCATCCTTTTCTGCTTTTTCGCAAATACCAATAAAGGCGGGCACAGCAGTGGATACCTGCGTGATAGCTGAAGGAAAAGTGTAGGTTTCTTCAATATACACCCCTCCGGGTGTTTTAATTGTTGATGCCATAAATGTACTGCCAGTTGGCAGTTTACTGGTTTAGGTCAGGAAGCTCTAGGTATTGAGTAATGACAAGCAAAGTTGTCTCACTACTATTGCGGGTAAGCAATATTAATTACAAAAACATAAAATATCAATACCCTAAATGTGTAATAGAAAAAGCACTAAGCAGTTTTACCTTGTAAAATAATCACAATTTCACCTTTTACAGGTTTACTATTGTAGTAATCGTGTACTTGTTGTAACGAGCCTCTTTTGTTTTCTTCAAACTTTTTAGTAAGCTCACGACTTACACAGCAAAGGCGTTGGGCACCCATGTATAATATCATGTCGTTCAGTGTTTTAACAAGCCGCATGGGGCTTTCGTAAAACACCATGGTACGTTCTTCTTCTGCTAGTTTTTTAAGGAGGGTTTGGCGGCCTTTTTTGAGGGGTAAAAAGCCTTCGAAACAAAAATTATTGATCGGTAATCCGCTGTTTACAAGGGCAGGAACAAAGGCTGTAGCACCCGGAAGTGTATGTACAATTATATCGTATTTTACACACTCCCTTACTAATAGAAACGCAGGATCGCTAATACCCGGGGTTCCGGCATCGGTTATAAGGGCCATTGTTTTGCCAGCTTGCAGTTGTTGTACCAAATGTTCTACCACCCGGTGCTCATTATGCTGGTGATAGGGAGTGATGGGTTTTTGAATATGGTAGTGATTTAACAGAATGGCGCTGGTACGGGTGTCTTCTGCTAAAACTAAATCAACCGATTTTAAAATATCAATGGCTCTAAAGGTTATATCGGCCAGGTTGCCAATGGGGGATGGTACTATATAGAGCATGGTATGAAAATTTGAAAATGGCACAATTTGAAAACGGCCATCGCTACCTGGCCACTTTCAAATTTTCTTTACAGGGGTTGTTATTAGGCAATTTGTACTTCAAACATTTCCATTACCTGGTTGGCCAGCAGTTTTTTGGCTGCAATTTCTGCCATTTGCTTTGCAGCTTCTGGTGTGTCGGCTTCTACTTGTAAGGTGATATTTTTGCCAACCCTTACATCTTTAATATCATTTAAGCCTAAATTGGCCAATCCGCCTAATACAGCTTTTCCTTGTGGATCCAGCAACTCTTTTAGGGGCATTACTTTTACCTGTGCAGTATAAATCATGTGGTGGTTTTGTTTTTAAAAGCCAAAGATAAAAGAATGTATGCAATGAAAATAACCGGCACGGCCATCCATTTTAATAACAATACAGCAATAAGCCCAACAGCCAGTAAAATTATCTTTGGCATATCGCTTTTTACAGAAAAATTTTTAAACTTGAGGGCAATCATTGGCAGGTTGCTTACCATCAGCCAACTGCAGATAACGATTAACCCGTATAAAAACCATTTATTTATAAATAAGGCGCTGATATTTATTAGCCCACCACCGTAATGCAATATTAATGGCAACGAGGCTACCAGCAGGCCGGCGGCGGGTGTGGGTACACCTTTAAAACCAAAACCCTGTGTAGTATCCAGGTTAAATTTAGCCAACCGGTAGGCGGCGGCGGCTGTAAAAATAAATGCTGGTAGCAGCCAGGCAATATTTACCTCCAACCCATTTTCTTCCCTCATAAAGCTCATGCGGAGTAGCTGGTATATTATAACACCGGGTGCTACCCCAAAACTTACCACGTCAGCCAGCGAATCTAGTTGTTTGCCCATTTCTGAGCTTGCTTTAAAAAATCTTGCTACAAATCCATCACAAAAATCTACCAATGCGGCGGCATACAGTAGCAAGGCAGCTACCGGTAGTTTTTCGGGTATATTAAAAGTGCTGATAAACTCATCATTGCTGTAAATACTGATGTTTTCCGTTTGCAGGGCAAATACAATAGCAATGCATCCAAATACCAGGTTAAGCAGTGTAAACAGGTTGGGTAAATTTTTCATTAAAATTTGATGGTGTTAGTATAAGGAGTGTAAAGTATATCATTTTCTTTTCATCAATGCTTCAATTTCATCTGCCTCTATCGGGATGTTTTTCATCAGATCTTTATTGCCATTTCGGGTGATCCAAAAATTATTTTCAATGCGGATGCCCATTTTTTCTTCTTCGATATAGATACCGGGCTCGATGGTAAAAAGCATCCCGGCCTTAATGGGTTGGGTACGGGTACCAAGGTCGTGTACATCAATACCAAGGTGATGGGAGATGCCATGATACAGGTATTTTCTGTAAGCCCTGTTTTCAGGATCTTCGTTTTTTACGTCGCTTTTTTTAAGCAACCCGATTTTTTGAAAAACCACGGTGGCTTCGTCACCCACTTTTTCGGTGTAATCAATTATACTAATGCCGGGTTTTAAAATTGCGGCTGCATATTGGTGCAGATGCAGGCAGGCATTGTATACTGTTTTTTGCCGGCGGGTAAATTTGCCATTTACTGGTACAGTTCGGGTAAGATCGGCACAATAATTACCGTACTCAGCACCAAAATCCATCAATATAAGATCGCCGTCTTTACATTCCTGGTTATTTTCTACATAGTGCAATATCCGGGCATTATCGCCACTTGCCAATATACAATTGTATGCTGGCCCGGTAGCCCGTTGCGATAAGAAAGAGCTAAATATAGCGGCCTCAATTTCATATTCCATTATGCCGGGGTGAATTACCTGCAGCAGGTTTCTAAAACTATTTTCTGTAATATCAATGGCCTTTTGCACCACTTCTATTTCCAAGGCTGTTTTAATAGCCCTTAACTCTTTTAATATACGGGCACTGCGTTTGTATTGATGTAATGGATAGCGTTGTTGCAGCATTTCTGCAAAGCGATAATCTCTTACAGGTACCCAGTTGGCTTTTCTATCGTTTTCGTTGCTGTTTAAATAAATGCTGTCTGCAAGGTGTATCCATGTTTGCAGCAGTGCTTCCAGCGAATCTAACCAAACAATGCAGGTAATACCCGATATGGCAGTAGCTTCTTCTTTTCTTAATCGGTGGCCATCCCATTTTTCTTTTAGCTCATTGGGGCGTACCAGCACAAGCACTTCCCGGTATTTGGGGTCGGGATTATCCGGAAAAAGCACCAACATGGTATCTTCCTGTACAATACCTGTAAGCCAAACAAGATCGGCATTTTGTTTAAAACGATGCAATGCATCTCCATTGGTAGGCAACTCATCATTGCTATTAAAAATGGCAATGGCATTTTTATCCATTCTTTCTATAAATCGCTTGCGGTTTTCTTTAAAAATGCCAGCATTTAGCGGATGATATTTCATTGACCAAAATTTTTGTATTGCAATATACGGCTATTCAGATTTTTATAAAATTTGGCTTTATTTGTGTAAACAGTACACAACCGATATTTAAAAATTTTAAACCGTTCAACCTTCTTTCCGCATTTTTTAATCTTGTTCAATTTTAACGAAAACGTTTGCATATTAGTAAATATTAAATGCATATGCTGAATATTAGTGCAGAAAAGGAGCTTTATTAGAAAATATCCAAAAAACCTAAACCCCTACCTTCGTTTCAACTATTACGATTGCTCACTAAACCGAATCTTGCTATGTCAGTTCCCACCTTGTTGGCGTACCCTGAAAATGATTTGATAAAACTGGGTTTTTCACTTACAAACAGTATTCACTACCAGCTTAGTCCAACGCAATTAACCAATCAAACCGTACAAAGAAAAGAAGGTACTGTAAATGATACCGGAGCGTTGGTGATTAATACTGGAGAATTTACAGGCCGATGCCCGGATGATAAATTTATTGTACTGGATGATATTACCCGTAACAGTGTAAACTGGAATGAAGTAAACCAACCAATAGACCCATCGTATTTTGACTTGCTGTATAAAAAAATGATGGCTTACCTGGATGAAAAGGAAATTTGGGTAAGAGATTGCTTTGCCTGTGCCGATCCGGCATACCGGATGAGTATAAGGGTGATTAACGAAAATCCCTGGAGCAACCTTTTTGCTTATAACATGTTTATACGGCCGCAGGAGGCAGAGCTTGAGCATTTTTTGCCCGAATGGCATATCGTACAGGCCCCCGGTTTTTTTGCCAATCCCCTTACCGATGGGGTAAAGCACCACAATTTTGCCCTCATCAGTTTTTCTCGTAAAACTATATTGATTGGCGGTACCGGGTACACCGGCGAAATGAAAAAAGGTATTTTTTCGGTACTCAATTATATTTTGCCACACAATAAAGGGGTGCTAAGTATGCACTGTTCGGCTAATGTGGGCAAGGATGGAGATACAGCGATATTTTTTGGATTAAGCGGAACGGGTAAAACCACCCTAAGTGCCGATCCTCGCCGGCAGTTGATTGGTGATGATGAACATGGATGGACGGAGAACAGTGTTTTTAATTTTGAAGGTGGCTGTTATGCCAAAACAATCGACCTGAGTTTAGAAAGAGAGCCAGAAATTTTTATGGCTGTTCGCCCCGGTGCATTGGTAGAAAATGTACCCTTTATTGATGGCACTGCACAGCTGGATTTTACCAGTAAAGCCATTACCCCAAATACAAGAATGAGTTACCCGTTGCATTTTATTAGTAACGCATTGGAGCCTTCTATTGGTGGCGTACCTAAAAATATTTTCTTTTTAACCTGCGACTCTTACGGTGTATTTCCGCCAGTAAGCAAACTCACTACTGGCCAGGCCATGTACCAGTTTATTAGCGGATATACTGCTAAGATAGCTGGTACCGAAGCTGGTGTGGTAGAACCAAAATCTACTTTTAGCGCTTGCTTTGGTGCGCCATTTTTACCCCTGCACCCGGGTAAATATGCCGAAATGCTGGGTGAAAAAATGGAACAACACAATGTAAATGTATGGATGATAAATACCGGATGGAGTGGTGGAGGGTATGGCGTGGGCAAAAGGCTAAAGCTTGATTACACCCGTGCCATGATTACTGCAGCGTTAGAGGGTAAACTGAAGGAGGTTACCTACGAAGCCCATCCTGTTTTTGGTATGCTGGTGCCAGTAGAGTGCCCGGGTGTACCAAAAGAAATTTTAAACCCACGCAACACTTGGCAAGATAAAATTGCCTATGACAAGGCTGCTCAAAAACTGGCCTTGCAATTTGTAAAAAATTTTGAAAAATATGCCAGCGGTGTAACTAACGAAATACTAGCCGCGGCTCCCACTGTGTAACAACAGTAGCGATTGTTTGCCAAAACAATGATCCCTCCGGAAACGGGGGGATTTTTTTTATACAATACCGGCCGCTTTTTTTTCCGGCAGTGGTGGTAAGGTTTGGTTATCGGCGATGGTACAAAATTTAAAAACAGTTAGCCCAACATTGGTACAAATGCCCAAAAGGATTACAAGTGTTGCGTTTAAAATGGCGTACCAAGTATTGGGTACAAATGGTAGTGCTTGATTATTTAATGATAAGAAAATCTGCTAACGAGGGAATGTCAATAGCACAATGCCCTCCGTATAATGGATGCCATTGTGTGTTAACTCCTTTTGAATTGGCTATATCAACAAGCGCTTCTGTACCTTCATAATTGCCAAACTTATCATATAGCCCACACGACAAATACAATGCTGGATAGTTGACATTGGCTTGCTTAATTAACTCTATCGGAGAAATTTTATTCCATTCATCCTCATTTGAAACATATTTTTTGGCCATTAAATATATCCCCCAAGCAACTCCAGGGTCGGCTCCTGTACGTTTAATGGCTGCCTTTATTTTATCGAAACCTGAAAATGGCCCGTCTAAATATACACCCGGGCATAATGATGCTACTCTCACAAATAATTCTGGATGACTAAGCCCTAAGATCAATGCATTTAGGCCACCCATCGACTCACCAACTAAAATTCTGTTTGTTGGTTTGCCTATTTTAGATTCGATAAATGGCATATTCGATAAAAAGTCATCCATTAAACCACTCTCCGCCTTTGCGTTTTTAGGGGTAAGCAACCATTCAGGTCCATAGGAAATTAAAACTACTGTGGGGGGCTTAACTTTTAATTTTTGCCAATGCAACTGAATCATGGAGGTAAAGTAGGTGTCATCATTCCATATAGTGTTATCTAAATTTCTTCCGTGAAAATGGTAAATGATATCTTCACTAACGCCATCGTTTGCCCTGTAAATTGAAAACCTCAATTTACCTTTTGAAAAGGTCTCTGTTTTTGATGAGGTGAAATGCACTTTTTGAACTCCCCAAGCACTTGTAAGTTTTTGCCAGGCCCAATAAATACTCATCGCAAGGATTAGTATAATAATGCCTTTTCTTACTTTTTTTATATGGAGTAATAATGATTTCATTTTAAAGCTCACAATGGATGTTGGCTTTATCCTTTGTAAAAATAGGTTGTTGTAACATATCGCTACTCCAATATTGTTTGTGTTTACTGGTAAAAATTCAACACCCGTTCAATCAACCAAAAAGCGGCTACCGATCCAATGCCATAGGCAGCTACCAGTACCATTTTTTTTGCCTGCCGGGCCGTAATTATTTTTTTTGCAAGGGTTGATAGTAACAATATAACGCTGATAAAAGCCAGCTGCCCGGCCTCAACCCCAATATTAAAAAAGGCAAGCGCTGCTGGTACCTGTGTTTGTGGCAGCCCTACCGATTGTAAAGCACTGGCAAACCCCAGGCCATGTAGTAGGCCAAAGCAAAACGAAACCAGCCATGGCTTTTGTGCACTTATAACCTTTTGTCCATGGTATAGTTTTACAAGCTCCCATGCTAAAAACATAATGCTAAGGGCAATAGTAGCTTCTACAGGCGGGCCGGGCAGGCCCACATAACCCAGCACCGAAAGCGAAAGTGTTATGCTGTGTGCAAGGGTAAAAGCGGTAATAGTAAAAATTATTTTTCGTGTACCCGTTACAATTAGCAGTAAGGCCAATACAAATAGTAAATGATCGGGGCCCAGCAAAATATGTTCGATGCCAATTACGAGATAAGTTTTTGCGGTATCAAAAAAAGTTTCTTTTTCAGGTATGTATACAGTGGCATGCGATGGTTGAATAACCAGCGAAAATTTTTCGCCATTCAGTAATTCAATATAAAGCAGTACATCCACCGCCGAATGCTGTATGCCGGCAACGCTGATGGCCATTTTATGAATATCTTTTTCAGTAACGGCTTTATAGGTAAACAGGGCACCTTCACCAGCTGCAATAGAAGGCGAGACTTGCTCCAGCGAAAACCAAGATGGAAATATAGGTTTTAAACTAAGGATCATGTCTCCCTTACGGGGCACTTTCCAGGTGATATCATAGCCGGTGGCAGTCGTTTGTTTTATTTGTAAAAGTGCAGGCCTCATTTCATGGGCAAACAACATTGCCGGCATCAATAATACCAACTGAACAACACAGCAAAACAGCCATTTATTTTTCATGTAATACCTGCTTAGTTAGCTAAACCTATTTTTTGTAATGCCGCATCTTTCAACTCAAAACGGATATCATATTCCTTTTTAAAATTTTGGTAAACATCTTCATTTATTTTTTCGGAAAGATGATATTGATAATCTCTTAAAACATCGGCACGTACCTTTTGCCATTCTGGCAAAATTGCCATTTGTAATGTGCTAATGAAAACCAAGTGGGTGCCATAACCCGAAAGCACGGGGCCATGCCACTTACCTGGCTTAAGCCGGGTGATTGTATCAGCAAATGCATCACCCATTTGGGTGGCTATTTCTTTTTGAGAAAGGTTATTTATTTTTTGCAGAAACGGAAAAGCGTCTCCCTTGATACGCAAGGCTTCATCATTTAAATCCTGCGGCTGTAATTGGGCTAACACCGTTTCGGCATCTTTAAGGGCATCTTTTCTTTTATCGGGATTAAAATAAATGTGCGAAAAACTAAGCGTAGCCGGCAGTTGGTATTTGGCCTTATGCTGCTCATAATAATTTTTAAGGTCAGGCTCTGTTGGTTCCTTCATGGTGGCCAGGTCGGTGGTGATAAAGCTTAGCTTTTGCTCCATGCGGCGTTTTATAATTTCATCATTGTGATCGAGGTTCATTTTTAACGCCTGCCGGTAAAATACTTCTTGTTTTATTACCCTTTCGATGGTGCCTTTTAATTCAGCCTCCGTAGGTTTACGCCCCCATTCTTTTTCAAAAAGAGATATGTTACGTGTTACAATTTCGTCATCAATAACAATGGCATCTTTATTGGCTGTGCCGGGGTTTACCCATTGATACAAAACAAAGAGTATAGCGCCTAGCAATAAAAAATGAAACAATGGCTGGGTAACAATTTTTTTCAAGAGCAGTTGATTTTAATACTTATTGTAAATATAAAATAATACAGCACTCATCTCTATCAAATGCAAGCTTTACTTATTGGCCGGCTGTGCTTTTGTTTTTTGGATAAAGCATTTTATTGTAACTGCAGTTACAATAAAATGGATGATAATAGTGTGAACCAATTTTGTGTGCAGGTGATTGAGTTTTTTTATTCCAGCAATTGGTCGCTTCGCCTATGCATTATTAGTATTTAAAGCTAACAGTGTTATTACAGTTCGGCAGCATTTTAATCACTAAAATGCTGCCGAACAAATAGGGTAGTATGAATGAATATTTTTAAAAAGTATACGCTGCCACTGCCCGCTATTTTTACTTTAATCAATCGCCCCTTTTACAGCAGGCCTTTGTATAATTTTATTTTTTTGGTGTGTACCAAATAGGTGATGTATAGCAACGTTCCTGTGTGGTCATCGGTACGTTAGCGTCCATCTTAATTTTATAGCGCATGGCATCGTATGCCGTCCAGCGGGGTGTGGGTATTTCCAATACACGTACATAATAAACAGCAGACAGGGCAGGATCGAAATCCGGATCTGTCCATACGGTTTTTAGTTCGGTAGCGCCAATGGTATTGGCTACTTCGCAAGTGGCCAGGTTTACGGTATTGCCAACTGCAGGCAGTTTTCCTTTGGCATTTAATTTTCGTTTGTCGGCATCGCCCCATACTACTTCGTAAATTTTTTCCTGCTTGTTGCCTTTGGCATCTACCCATCCTTTTATCACTTGCACCCTGTCGAGATTAGCGCCAATGGGGTCTTTTACAGCATCAATAATTAACGAAAGTTTTTTCCCGGCAGGTGCGGTATACAAATCGCCGCCCATGGGTACACCTTTGGTGTAACCACGTTCTATCATATTAGATGCGTTTAAGTCATCCGTACTAAAATCAAATCCACCAAATACACGTACCGACATTCTTGGCCCCGTAGTGGCGTAGGTTTCTCTTCTTTTCATGGCATCCCAAAGTGCCTCCCTGGTATTGGCAGTAGCCCATACACCCGTCCATCCGCTGCCACTGTACTCCCATGATTTTTGAATACCTGCTTTTGATTTGGAAGCTAATCCATTCCAACGCTCAGCGCTGGGCTCTTCCATTTTAAATTTGCCATTAAAATTATCTTCATCAGCACTGGTAATACCAGTGTGGTCATCTGTGCCACCTACAGAGCCGTACTTAAATGGATTAATACCCAATTGCTGCTCTAGCTTAATACCATCTTTAAGCGCCTCCCGGTAATATTCGGTTTTTAGCATATCAGGAGTTTTAAGTTTTTGGTATCCAAGGTTCCCCTTATCCCACAACTCAAAATTGGCAAACTCATCTGTTGGAGAAATAGAAGGATGTGCTTCGCTGGTACCTTTTACCTGGGTTACTTCAAATAGTGGCTCCCATTTATTCCTGGCTTCTGCATATTCTTTTGAAATGGGTTTGCCGGCAAGCGTAGTTAACGAAAACATGAGGCCATTGCTAAGATTACCGTTGTGAGGAATTGCTAAAATTTTTCCAGCGGTTTTATCTTCATAAGCCTGCATCCACTTCCATAAAGATTCGGGATCGGCAGAAACAAAAGTGGTAGCAGGCAGCATTTGCCTTGCTTCCTGGCCATTGCCCCTGTAAATAATATTTCTGTGCAGATTGTTGCCACCGCCGTAGTTACTCGTCCATTCGTAGGCAATAAAGGCCGTAAACTTTCCCGGGCTATTATATTTTTCTACTATTTCAATATTTTTATCCCATACCGTTCTGGCAAAAGATGAGTCCATTACAATTTTAGGTAAGGTTTCGGTGCTCTGTGCATGCACCATCTCCATTTTGGCTTGTTGCATTCTTTTAGGATCGCCGGAAGTAATACCATCGTGCCATTGTTTTAGCAAAGGTTCTTTCATTAATTCCGGATCGCCGCCAATGATAAATGATAAAACACCCATACCATCGGAGTGATCGCTAACGCATAACCAATCTAACGGGCGGTCCAATTTGGTGGGTTGGCCAGAGTTATTTTTAATTTGCTCTCCCATAGCAAAGCGCAAGGCATCTTCTGGGCCAATGGTTGTACCTGCTGCACCAGCATCGGCACTCCAGGCTGTATGCAAATGCTGATCACCCCAATATACCCTTTCCGGGTATTTTGATGTTGTAACAGCAGCATGCTGCTCGTCATTTGCTGCAGGTGTTTCTTTACTTTCTGTAGACTGGTTACTGTTGTTATTACAACTTACGAGGGCTGTAATAATCATCAATGAAATAAATTTATGCATACAAGTTGTTGTTTTATTTTTTTGAAGTATTTGTTAATACCGGTGGCGACCATGTTCTGTTGATGGCTGATTCTTTTGGCCAATATAATCTTAACGTAGTTTCAAAAGTGCCTTTTTGTGGTGCAGGAAGCCAATTGCTTTCTTTGTCTTTACCGGGCGAGGCTTTTTGTATAAACAGGTCAAGCGACCCATCGGCATTATATTTTAATTTATCCCTGTCGCCAATGGCATAACGCCTGATAGGGTTGTCTGTTAAAAGATTTCTATCATCATACATGGTTAACGACCAAAACGCATTTACGGGCGGGATGCCTTCTTTGGTAAAATGCAGTACATAGTTATTATCTGCATTTAATTGATTGCCCTCGCTATCATACATGGTTGTAGGGTACACTGCATCTTCGGGAATATTGGCGCCTAATCCGCCAAAAGCAACCAGTGCCCTAAAGCTGTAATCGGTGCCAAAATTGCCAATTGGTTTGGTAATGTATTTCCATCCATCTTTAATTTTTGAAGGATCTTTTGTGGCAGCCATTGCTTTTAACTCTCCAATAAATTGCTGTGGAATTTTATTTAGTTTTTCTTTTAAAGAATCGCTCATTCCATCAGTGGTAAATGGCTTGCCTGCTTGCAGCCCGATAGTGGCCATCAGTTTTACCATAGGTTCATCGGCAGCTGCAGGAGGGTTATCAACCATCAACTCCGACATGCGGTTAAAATATTCAGCTGTGCTTAATGAGCTGGTAGCTTTTACAGGCTCCAGCTTTTCATATTCAGGTACAATTACGCCTTTGGCGGGTATATAATTTTTGCCAGTTGCAGATAGTGGGATGGCTTTAAAACCATCCTGTATTTTACGTACAACTGTTTTTCCATCTGCAGCACTATTTACCTGTGTACGGCCAATCATCCACACCATATTGGTAGGGGCTTGTATAAGTTCTGCACCCTCGGGTGTTTGTCCTTTCCAACCGGGGCCGGCTATAAGAAATGTATGTGCTGTTTTGCCGGTTGTTCTGGTACCTGGTGATGCAAAAACATTGCTGTATGCATCAATTAATGGAAGCAGATAAAACCTGTCGGTGGCGGGAGCCGATAGCAGCATGGGCTCAGCTTTTAAGTCAAACCAGGCGCTGGAATAGTAAGTGTCGCAATTGGGCTTAACTACTTTTGTAAAATTGTGGTCAGGAAAATCACGGTTGTGAGCAATTTGGTTAACAGGTGCATAGGCGCCCATTGGGTTTACTACTTCTACATTAGTGCCTACTTTTTTGGTATAATCCATAATGATCAAAGGGTAGCCAAATACATAAGCATCGTGGGCAATTTTTAAAATTTCTTCATCAGATAATTTTGCATTTTCGGTTGCATTTTCGCTACCGTTTTTTTTGGTACTTGCGTTATTACAAAACGCAAAAAAAAGAAGGCTGCTAATTAATATGGCCGATTTTAAAGCTTTCATTGTTTGTACTTTTATTTTTTTGGCATATCGTCATATCCAAGTAAATCCACTTTCATTTTGTTGATTTTGCCGTTAAAGGCAAAAGGAGCTTGTTTGGCATAAGCTAACGATACCGGCGAGCCCATATCGGCGCCTACATCAAATGTTTCGGTAGCGCTAAAGGCACCCGGCACCATTGTTTTAACGGTGCCATTGGCTACGGGTTTTCCATCTATACTAATGGCAACCGTAATGGGGGCATAGGGCTTTGGTACACGGGTTACTATTTCTATCGAGTGCTTGCCGGGTGTAATTTTTTCGGTGTTTAAAATAGTGTGTTCAATTAAAAAACTATTGTACTCATACGTTAGTTTGTTGTTACGCATAAAAAGGGTAAGGCCGCCACCCGATCCACCGAGTGCATACAAAACGCCGTTGGCATTTGCTGGCACGTCAATATCCATCGTTACTTTGTTGCCAATTTTTCCTAAGCCGGGTGCAGTAAACTCAGGCATACGCCTGGTGCTTTGAGAGAATGTCCAGCTTTTGTAAGGCGAGCCAATGGCGTCTTCAGGGTGAAACCTCGTCCACATGCCTGCACCAATGGGTACATCTTTATTTTTCTTTGCCTCTTCTTTAAACAGGGCCTTTAGTTCGTTTACTTTATCGGGATATTTTGCTGCAAGGTTATTAAACTGGGTAAAATCTTCTGCCAGGTTATATAATTCCCATGGGTCGTTTTCGGGGTTCCATTTGCTAATGTCGGGGTTGCCGGGCAGCCATGGGGTAAGTGGCCCAAATGTACAGGCATACCAGCCATCTTTATAAATACCACGGCTGGCAGTATTGTCAAAAAACTGCACTTTTTTATTAGTGGGTGAGGTGGCATTGCTAAACGTATATTTCATACTAATGCCATCGAGTGGCATTTGTGTAAAGCCATTTACCACTTTGGGGGCTGTAATACCAATAATATCATACAACGTAGGTACAATATCATTTACATGATGAAACTGGGAGCGTACTACATTATCGTGTTTAATGCCTTTGGGCCAGCTGATAACCATGGGATTTCGGGTACCTCCAAAATGCGATGCCACCAGCTTGGTATAACGCATGGGGGCGTTGGTAGCCCATGCCCAGCTGGCATGATACATATTTTCGGTAACGTGCCCACCCAACTCGTTAATACCGCCAATTTTATTTAATGCATCTATTTGCTGTTGTACGGTATTTTTTATACCGTTTTGTGCCAGCAGTTCGCTAATGCTTCCGTTTTGACCTTCGGCAGATGAGCCGTTATCGCCCCATATATAAATAACAATGGTGTTTTCTTTATCGCCCATTTGCTCCAGTGCATCTATTACACGGCCGGTTTGTACATCGCAATGCTCTACAAATCCTGCAAATACTTCCATCAATCTTCGCTGAAAAGGTTTTTCCGTTTCGGGGATACTTTCCCAAGAGGCTTGTGTTTCGCCCCTGGGTGTAAGCTGTGCGTTAGCTGGTATCCATCCTAATTCTTTTTCTCTTTTAAAAACCCGTTCCCGATAGGCATCCCAGCCATCATCAAATTTGCCTTTGTACTTATCGGCCCATTCTTTAAAAATATGATGTGGGCCGTGGCCTGCACCTGGTGCATAATAAAGCAGGAAAGGTTTGTCGGGTGCAAAGGCTTTACGGTTTTGAAGCCATTCGATGGCGTTGTCTGCCAGGTCGGTGCTGAGGTGATAATTTTCTTTATGGGGTGGCGCTATGGCAGTAAAATCATTGATTAATGCAGGCTCCCATTGGCTTGTTTCGCCACCCAAAAAGCCATAAAAATGTTGAAAGCCATAGTTTACCGGCCAATATTGAAATGGCCCTGCTGCGGTGGTTTGGTTAGCAGGGGTATTGTGCCATTTGCCAAAGGCGGATGTCATGTACCCATAATTTTTTAACACTTCGGCCACGGTGGCGGCTTCTTTAGGGATGATGCCGGTGTAGCCATCCCAATCGGATGCTCTTTCGGCAATGGTGCCACTGCCCACATTGGTATGGTTGCGGCCAGTGAGTAAAGCAGCCCTGGTAGGAGAGCAAATAGAAGTGGTATGAAACCCATTGTAAGCAATGCCCTCATTACGTATACGGGTAAGTGTGGGCGTATTTATTTCGCCACCAAAAGTAGAGGCTGAACCAAAGCCCACATCATCCATTAATACAATCAGCACATTGGGAGCATCTTTTGGTAAATGGCTGGGGTAAGTACGCCGCTGGTGCTTGCTATCCATGATAGACTCGCCGTAAGTACTGGCAGAGGGTGGCTCAGGAAAAGGCAATACTTCGCCTGCAATGCTTTCGGATTGAGCAACCGGGGCTTTATTGTTGCAAGCATTAAGCGTAGTAAGCAAACCAACGCCGATACAAAATTTTTTTAATTGCTGCTGCATCTTCAATGAGATAATGGGTTGTTAGATGTTTTGCAAAAACTACTTTGCGGCAGGAAAACTTTCCATCATTTTTGCCACACCTGTATTTATTTCTTCTTCAGGATTTTTTAATTGCCTGTCAAAATCTTTTTTTCCGGTGCTTTCCCAAACGGCCTTATTGGCTTTAGCATCTACCACATCAATGATAAAAGTACCTGCTTTATAATTATAAGTATTTACTGTAGTTGAGGCTGCCATAGGCATGGTATGGTAAAAGCCATAGGGCCTGTAAATACCACCCCATCCATAATAGTTGGTAGAGGTAGATACATCTTGTTTGTCTTTTAATACGGCTACGCCATTTACCATTAAATCTGGATTGTTTTTATCTTCTGTATAGCCTTTTTTTATCATTTCGTTACGCATGGCGGCTGCTATGCGGTCGGCATTTAACTGGCTAACACTACCGGTAGTTTTTAAATTATAGATGCTAAAGGTTTTAAAAGCAGCAAAGTTGGCTTCCTTATCATAGTCGGAAGTAACTTTTAAAGAGGAGCCACAGGCAGTAAGGAGGGTTATTGCCGCAAATAAAATGAGTGCTGTGTTAAGTTTATTGTGTAAACGCATGGTTATAATTTTTTTAAGTGTAATTATCTAAATGTAAGTTTATTTCATTCCAAAAAGGGTAACATCGGCCTTGCCATTTAAAAAGCCCTTGGTATCGTACCAAAAGTGCACCGATTTTAGCTTTCTTCTGCCGCCTCTTAAATCAATGACCCTGCTTTCGCCACCCTTGGGTATATTGTATCTAACCTCTAATTTTTCTGGCGCTCCGCCATCATCATAAAATACTTCTACCCGTTGCATATTTAATGGGGCATCGGTTACTTTAAATTTTATTTTTCTAAAATAATCATAAGGCCCTTTTACAATGATAATATCATGATCGGCGCTGTGCTTTGCCGATACAGTGCCCAATAAACGCCAACTGCCGGCGCCGCCCGCCCTGGGCCTGCTAACGGTTTGCGTAAATGCAGCAACAGTAAGTGTAAGCAGCAAGCATAGGAGTGTGAGTTTTTTCATGTTTGAATATTTGCGTAATAAATCTATAGGAGCATGTAGCATCTGCCCCGTTATTAAAATTATTAACTGCCAGCTCCGGCTATCAACCGGGGCTGGCAATTAACGCTAGAAAAATAATATTCCCAGGTTTATCTAATTATTCGGCACCCTCTTCAACCTGTACTACTTCGTATACATTTTTACCATCTTTTTGAATGGGCTGGTAATAGGTTTCGCCAATTTTTACATAGGTTACTTCGCCTAGTTTTACCTCTTCGCCCCCTTCTGGCAAATTGTCTACAATAGTACCAGCCATAGGTGCTACCACGGTATATCCTTTATCGCCTTTTTCGTAATAGGTGCCTCCATAGTAGTAGTTATTTACGGTTTCGTTTACTACCACGGTTTGTGCCTGCTCAGGCAGGGCAGTAACAGTAGCGCCAACAGGTGCAGATACTACAGTATAGCCGCCATTGCCAGCCATATAGTATACCCCGCTATCGTAATAGTATTGCTGGTTATTGATACTGATAATAATGGCGGTTGTGGCCATAGTGGTAATAAAGAAACCCCATGGATGCCACATAGGGCCCCAGTAAAATGGCCTGTAAGGATGATAGTAGTAAGGATGGTAACAATAGTACCGGTGCCCACCATAATAATAAGGTGGCCTGCTGTAAGGGCGGTAATGATTATGCCTTACCGTAGTGTTACGGGAGTTATTAATGCGGATGTCTTTACTGTTATCTACATTAATGTTTACATTGGTTTTGCTTTTATCTATATTAACCTTGTTGCCCACATTGGTTTTATTGCCTGTATTAATATCACGTTTGCTCCTGTTATCTGTAACGTTTGTAGAAGGGCGGGATACACTCGGGGTTTTGGTGTTTGCAGGCCGGCTTATAGTGCTTGGTTTGCTGGCACGGTTTGCAGCGCCGGGCTTTGCTCTTTGTGCTACTGCACTGTTTGCCAGCATTAATATACAGCAGCCTGTTAGTGCTGTAAACCTTGTGGCAATATGAGTAGCGGTTTTTAAATAAATCATAACAAGTAGTTTTTTAATTTTTTTAATTACTAGCGTTTACTATTGTGCAGCAGGCTTATTTATCTTCTTCCACATCTGCCACTTCGTATACTTTTTTACCGTCTTTATCAATTGGCTGAAAGTAAGTATCGCCCATTTTTACATAGGTTACATCGCCCATTTTAACTTCTTCACCACCTTCTGAAATACGCTCTACAATCGTGCCAGCGGTAGGAGGTACTACGGTGTAGCCACCGCTTGTTTTTTCGTAAAAGGCACCACCATAATAATAGTTTTTGGTGCTTTCATCTACTTCTACCGTTTCGTAGCCATCTGGTAAACTTTTAATGGTTGCACCTACCGGAGCCGCCACTACAGTATAGCCACCATCGGCTTTAATATAGTATACTCCTTCATCATAATAATACTCTTCTTTAGTGGCTACTAAAGTAGCAGGTGTGCCTGGCATATTGTATTTGGCTGCTATAACGGGTACGGCTGCCCCAGTGTTGGCAGGGTAGTAGCTGTTGTCAAATACGGGGGCTTGTGCCATGTCATATCCTGGTACTACTTCCGGCTCGTTTTGTACGCTTAATATAATGGCTGTGGTAGCCAGCGTGGCTACAAAA
Organism: Bacteroidota bacterium; assembly: GCA_039796475.1. GTDB lineage: Bacteria > Bacteroidota > Bacteroidia > Chitinophagales > Chitinophagaceae > Ferruginibacter. The sequence goes on from JBDKJT010000021.1 coordinate 17,687, forward strand.
AATCCCCATGGGTGCCATCTTGGGCCCCATACATATGGCCTGTAGGGATGATAGTAGTAAGGGTGGTAACAATTGTACCTGTAGCCACCATAGCGGTAAGGCGGGCGGGAGTAAGGCCTGTAATGATTATGACGCCTTACGGTGGTATTTCTGCTATTGTTTACCCTGTATTTTTTGCTGTTATCTACGTTGATGTTTACATTGGTTTTGCTTTTATCAACATTTACCCGGTTACCTACATTGGTTTTATTGCCGGCATTAATATCACGCTTGCCACCCCTGTTATCATTTTGGCCAATGCCCCTGTCACGGCCATTATTGGAGCCCCTGTCTACAGCCCTGTCTCTATTATTATTGGCAGCAGGGGTTGGGCGGCTTACAGCAGCCCTGTTATTGGATGGTACATTTTTGGCAGGTGCCGCTGCTTTACGGGTGGCACCGCCACCTACTTTTGCTTTGCCTCTTTGAGCACTGGCATCAGCCATGCAAAGTATAGCTAGTATCAATACAAGCCCCAGCTTGCGAAGTTGTACTGTTGGTTGTGTGATGATTGTGTATTTCATACTACAATATTTTATGATGAGCAATTTGTAAAGGGTACACTGGTTTAATTATTGTTCTTCCATCAGGTCCCAAAGCCTGTCGAGGTTTGGATTTAATACAATTTCAACCCGCCTGTTTTGCTCCCGGCCTTCTTCAGTACTATTATCTGCAATGGGGCTGTACTTGCTTTTGCCAGCAGCGGTAAGCCTTGCAGGATTAATATTATAGATGTCGTGCAAAATCCGGATTACGGCATTGGCCCTTTCTGTACTAAGCGACCAGTTGTCGGCCTTGCCTTTAATAGATAATGTATCGGTATGGCCTAATATAATGGCCGTTACACCGGGGTTTTCTCTTAATACTTCTGCTACGGTGTTAAGTGCTTCCCGGCCCTTTATGCCAATTTGTGAGCTGTTGTTTTTAAAGAAAAAGTCATCTTTAAAAACGATGTGTACCAGCCCGCTTTTATAAGTTACTGTTGCGCCACCTGCCTCAAATTTATCCATGGCCGCTTGCGCTTTTTCACGAATTTTTTTCATAGAAGTGCCTTTTTCTGCCAGGTTTTTTTCAAGTGTTTCGTACTTACGGGCTACCAGTTCTTTTGCTTTACGGCAGGCTTCTGCCTCCTGGCCATATTTTATATTTTCTGCCTTTAATTGCGATATCTCGGCACTGTTGCTGGCAATTTGTGTAGACTGTTGTTCAACGGTAGCTTTTGCTGCTTCCAGCTCGCTGCTTACCGTTTTAAATTTTTTTGAGCTTACACAAGAGGTAAAGCTTAAGATGCATCCTGACGCTGCCAGGATTACGAGGTTTCTTTGATTTAGGTTCATGGTTAATCGTTTTTGTTGTGTGTAATATCAAATAGGTGTAAAAAAAAGATTGCTGTTATTGATTCATGTTAGTCATCCATGTTAGCATCCAGCCCTACACTCTTCATCGGAAACTTTTTAAATGAGGCGGCATGTCCTTTAAATTCGGCAGGTAAGGTTGCTTGCCAGGCGCTCATTGCATGGCCAACAGCCCTGCGTTCTTTGGGGTCGATGTACAGGTTAAACAACCAGGGTGCACCGCCCGGTTTGCTTAAAACTGATTGATCAATCATTAACCAATCGTTGCTGCCGTATTCAATGGTTTGAAAGTGTACTTTATAATCGCCCATTCTAATACCCATTGGCTTTTTTTGGTGCCAGTAATGGATACGGTCTCTTTGGGATTCGCCATTGTCTGCTACCAAAAATGAGGTTTGGTTGATACCGTCTATATACCTGTCTGCAGGCAGCTTATCCAGTGCGCCGGCCAGGTTGAGGCTGGTGTTGTACAGGTCCATCAAATCAAACAATCCATCAGATGAGCGGGGTTTTATCATGCCTTTCCAGTAGGCGATACCGGGTACCCTAACGCCACCCTCCCAGGTAGAGCCTTTGGCACCATGAAATGGGGTGTAACCAGCATCTGGCCAGGCATCTTCTTGCGGGCCATTGTCTGATGTTACAAAGATGAATGTGTTTTCGAGCAGGCCATTTTTTTCCAGCTCATCTACCAGCTCGCCAATGATGGCATCTACCTCTACTATACCATCTTTATACGGGTATTTACTGGCGCTTTTACCTTCATATTTTTTAGAGGCAAATACATCGGTATGTACTTTCATAAAAGAGTGCTCTAAAAAGAAGGGTTGTTTGGAGGCAGCTAATTCTTTTATTTTTTTGATGCTCCAATCTTTTAACCGTTGGTCGGCTTCTGCTATATCGTCCAGCCCTTTTGTTTTAAATATTACTTCTTCTTTGCCTCCTTTTTTTCCATAAACGAGGTCAATGCTTTCGCCCATTTTATGGATGGCGCTGTGCTTAAAAGTATCTAATACCAAATCTGGATACCGGCGTTTGTCAAAAGATTGGCTAATTTCTTTTTCGGCAGCATAGTAGCCATAGTATTCATCAAAGCCCACTTCAAAAGGGCGCATTCCTTCCAGCTCGCCAATATGCCATTTGCCAGATAAAAGGGTTTTATAGCCCGATTCGCTTAACAGCTTTGCCAGGCTTATTTCGTCGGCCCAGGGGTTTTTGCTTAGTTTATCTCCGGCAATAATGGGCCTTATTAATCCTGTTCGGCAGGGTAATCGGCCTGTTAAAATGGCCGATCGGGTGGGGGTGCAGGTAGGTTGTGAGTAGGTGGAGGTAAGCCTGAGGCCGTTGGCAGCCAGCTTATCCATTATTGGGGTGGCTGCACCAATGGCTTCGCCACCACCAAAGCACCCGGGGTCGCCCCAGCCCATATCATCTACTATTATCCAAAGGATATTTGGGCGTTTGCCTGTTTTTTTAAATAGCTTATCCAGCTTTTCGGCGGCCAGCTTGTCTTGCGAAGGCATGGGAATAGCCGATTGCTGGTGATCGTTAATAAAAACAGCTTTGCTAAGTGCGGTAAACTGTGCATGGCTTATTTGAACCGTTATTAAAAGCAACAACAGTTGCAATGAACGGATAAGCAGTTTGAGTGATTGCGTCATACAGTGATTGATTAAAATAATTTGGCTTAGTGATTATTTATTAGCGGGTGCCATTTCGGCCTTAGCTTTTTTTAGATCGGCATATACAAAGGTGGCGCCTAACCTAAACATCCTGGAGGTAGCGCCATTATAACCGGCCAATACTTTACCATAAGATGCTTTTAAATCTAAAAAGGGCAATACCTGGTAGCCTGCATCTATACCTGCCCCTAATATATTTAACCTTGAGTCGAGCTGTGGTACATCATCCCTTACCAGCTTGCCACCATTTTGGTAACGCAGCCCTACACCCATCCAAAACTTTGGTGTAATATTTTTGCTAAGGTGGTTTTCAATTACAAATAGTGCTTTTTGCCGTGTGCTGTTAACCCTGGAGCCTGGTATAAAAAAGGGATCATTGTTAGTGGTGTAAAACTCCACTGAGGGCATGGTTTCAAACCACCAAGGATATTTTTTATTATTACCAAATGGCAGTGCCATCGGTAAACCAAACTCAAAAGTTAGCCGGTTGGTACCCAGGTTAATGGCTTTGTTTGAATTGTACGAACCAGAATACCAGGTACGAAACTGGAAGTTCATACTAAAGGCCTTTTGGTGACCGGCAAACTGTACTACATTTAATGCTGGTGCGCCAATAAGCCCAAGCTTAAATCCAATGAAGCCATCAGAAGTGCCCGAGGCTTCTCTATCTTGTATGGGAATGGGTAGGCCATTGATTACCCCTTTAACTTTACCAGGATTTACCATGGCATATACCTGTGCAAATTTGCCACCGATACCGAAAGTGTGAAATAAGGTAATGGGAAAAAGATTGATGGTTAAATCGGCCCCGGGTATTAATATATTACCAGCCGGCGACAGGTTTTGCTTAAGATTGATCCATTTGGCATCAACCCCCCATAGGCCTTTTGGGGCCAGCAGCATCGATCTTGGTCCGTCTCCCTGGGCTAAAAGATTGCTGGTGCCGGCAATAAAAATTACAAGTGCAATACTTACTTTTTTAAATAGATTGTTTAAATGGCAGTAAACTGTTCGTGTCATTACGTGTTGGTTTGGGTAGAAAATCGGTAAATAGATAGCCAAGGGTAACAGATAAACTTTGATAAGCCAATGCAAACAGGGTGGTTGCGTTAGTTATACAAATAATTTACAGCGGGCTTCAAAAGATATTAGGAGGATATTATATAATGGTTATCAGCGCAACAAATGCCTGTAACCTTTTATCGAATATCATGTAAAATTTTAGCAACAAAATTGATGCTACAGCGGTTTTTGTAAAAAATCGGCCAAATTTTACATATTGAGATTTAAAGTACAGCTAAATAATTAATTATCCCAATACATTTTTTTTAAAAAACAGGCTGGGTGTTACTCCTTTTTCTTTTTTAAATGCATTGGAAAAAGATACCCGGTTTGAAAAGCCAGCTAATTTGGCTACTGCCTCCAGGGTTAGGTTTTTATTGGTTGGTTGTTCGATGATGGATAAAAAATAATTAACCCGGTGTGTATTTATCCAACGGTTAAAATTGGTATGGTAATGCCGGTTGATAAGCATAGAAAGTTGGTAAACCGGTATACTGCTGTCTTTGGATAAGTCGTGGATAGAATAACCGGGTTGTGTAAAAGGTTGCTGTTGTGTAAACAGGTTTTCTATAATGGCTATTGCTTGTGTAGCCCGTTGTGCATCCTCCTCAAATAATACCTCCTCACCGTCTGCCGGGTTAATTTTGCTTAACTGATTGTGTTGGGCAGAAAGTGTTGTTGGCTCAATCGTATTTTTTACAATTTGGCTGGGGCGTACAGCATCGTTGCCTGTATCCGAAACTGGCAGCGGTATAGTTGTTAAATAGCCGTAAATAATCTCTGGCGAAATAAGTAAAAACAGTACCACCGATACCAAGGTAATATTGATGGTGATGGTAGAGTATAAAGGCGATATCCAGCTTTTATGTGATAAAGCGATAATAATACCGGGAAACAAGGGCGGGGTATACATGATAACCAACCATACTATAAAAAAATAAATCTTTTTGTTTTTTACACCATTGCTACGGGGGTTGTTTTTGCGGTTGATGTATACCAGCCGGTAACTTGCGGCACACAAAACAGCCGAGTATAAATACATGAGTATAAAATGAAATCCGGGAGGGGCAAACCAACCCTCTATTACCTGGTTGTACTGCACCATGTCGGATAAGCTGGTTTTTAGCATCCTGCTTTTGGTAGCTACATCCGCCAAGTAAAAGGGCAGCATATCAATTATATATAGCGCCGCCGGTATAAAAAAGAACCAGTAGTGTCTTCTCCAAAACCGCCCCGGGTAAAAAGTGTTTTTTATGTACAGTAGTAATAGCGGGTAGGTGAGGTAAATAGCAATAATGCCCGTTCTCATCAGGTAAGGGTAATTAAATACATTGCCAGAGTAATTCATCCAGGCCATAAAAAAGCTATACCAGGTACAAGCCAATGCAGCCACCAGCAAAACATTATTCATGTTTTTTCGGATGGAGTGATACAGCAGCACGGCAATAATAATGGGCCCTGTATATAAGCCGGTAGCTAAAAAAAAGTTCATACGCTTGGTTATACTTCAACTGGCTTAGTGTTGGGCTAAACTCAGGTGTTTTATTGTATTAATTGTTAACATGCCGTTTTTATTTACCTCACTGGGTAAATATCTTTTACACACCTGAACCCCACATGGTTGGTGCCCGTACGTAAATCGCCCTTGCCCCTAGTACCCATCATATACCTGGTACAATATTGATCGGTACATAAAAACGACCCACCCCTTTGCACTTTTTTACTTACCCCGGGTTCTTCCGGATCAAAACTGTCTGTCGGCCCTGCAGGGTTTTTTGCAACCCCCTGCTGCTGTAGTTGGGTATAATAATCGGGCCGGTACCAATCTGCACACCACTCCCATACATTGCCACTCATATCATACAAGCCATACCCATTGGCCGCATATTGTTTTACAGGTGCAATACCGGCATAGCCATCTGCTTTAGAATCGATATCAGGAAAATGCCCCTGAAACGTATTGGCCATGTATTTTTTGCCGGGGTTAAACTGGTTGCCCCAGGCAAACATATTACCCGATAGGCCACCCCTTGCTGCAAACTCCCACTCTGCCTCTGTAGGTAGCCGCTTGCCAGCCCATTTGGCATAAGCCACTGCATCATCCCAGGCAATATGTACTACCGGAAAATTATCTTTTTGTTGCAGATTGCTGCCTATACCATTGGGGCTATGCCAATTAGCACCTTTTACATAAGCCCACCATTGTAAATAATCGTTTAACGATACCGTATGTGCCGGCGGGGTAAACACAATAGAGCCTGCTACCAGCATTTCGGGTGCCGCATCCGGAAACTCCTGCTGGGTGGGTACATGCTCAGCAATTGTTTTATAACCGGTGGCTTTTACAAATGCGGCATACTCAGCATTGGTTACCTCGTGTTCATCCATCAAAAAAGCGTTTATACTTACCCGGTGTATGGGCCTGCTGTCTTCCATTGGTAATTGGCCGCCCTCTTTTATCCCAACGGGGTTGGGGGCTCCCATGCTAAACTCGCCGCCGGGTATTAATACCATGCCAGGGGGCAGCGGAGCCGAATATTGTATGCTTAAAGGTTGGGTGGGCTCAAAAGCTATTCCTCCACCATTTATATACAAAGTGCTGTCTTCCGGCAACATTTGGTTGGTACAGGAAATTGCTTTGGTGTTTTTTAATTGAATGGCTTTTGCGGTTGGCGACTCATTAGTAGTACAACTAAACAGCTGAATGCTTAAGAGCAATGTGATTACAGTAGCTGCTTTTAAAATTGAGTGCATGCGACATTCTTATTTACACTGATAAAACAAAGACAAATGTATTATTTTAAATTGAGTATATATTGGTTTGATTTTCAAAAAACATCACTATTTGTTAATGATTATGAACAGGTTGCAAAAAAAATACATATATTAGCCTACTCGTAACTGGTAGTTGAGCTTTCCGGGAATTTTAAAATTTATACCCCAGGTTTAGCGAAATATTTACATCACTCTTTTTTTGAGTAATATCAATGGGTTTAGAATCGTGGTTGTACAGCAATTGGGCTCCAAACGTAAAATTTTTAATCAACTCATAATCTATTTTTAGTCGCTCATCAAAACGGTACCTGCTGCCGGAAGTGAGGCTTTTATAAAAAATGGCAGCATTGGTGATACTTAGTTTAGGGATGGAGATGCCCAGTTTAAAATCTGCCATCAAGGGTATTTCAGATTCAATATCTGCCAGTACGCCTTTTACGGTTTTTTCTCTCATAAAGCTGATACCCGTTAGCAAACTAAAATCTAAAGCCCTGCTATGCACCAGCCTTATACCGCCGCCTGTTAAAGAAAGCCAGCGGGTATCAATACCTGTGGCTAGTATTTTTTGATATTGAAAATATTGCAAGGCAAGGTATTTACCCTTGATGCCCAGTAGCCCTCCTACGCCAGCATCAATACGGTCAACACCATCTTGCCCGTCGCCCAGGGTAAGCAGGGTGGCTGAGTGCTGAAAAAGCTTTATTTTTTCTGTACCATAAATAAGGGCATTGGTAAAATTAAAACGGCTGATGCCACTGGCACTGGTGTAAGAATAACCAACACCTAAATAACCATCTAACCGCTCCATTAACTTAAGTTCGATGCGTTTTATTAAAATGATATCTGTTAATAGTCCCTGTATGCTATCCGTACCATTATTGATTTTAAAGTAGCCCGGTTGCCCGGTGGTTTCAATAGTGCCGGTTATTCTTTTATGGCCTTTAACATCTACCTCAAATTGCCCGCTTTTAGCTCTTATTACTGCAATGTCTTTAAGTTTTATGGGATCTTCTTCCACATCCACAATCTCAAAAATAATTTTACCAAGGGCACCCGACTTTAGCCTGCCCAGTAAACTATTGCCATTTTTAGTTTTGATGAAATCGGCCACCTTCAGCAACGAATCTGCCGGCATTGGCCCGGCAACCTGGGCTTTGCTGTATTGGCAGGCTACTAAGCCAGTTAATAATACAATGAATGCAGGTAGGTTGTATTGCTGCATGGTGCTAATTGTTAAAAATAAAAATATTGGTTGGGCCCGGGTAATTTTATTAAAGCAGTTGGTGCCGCCACTAGTTTAAAATAGTTATTGTTAGTGGCGATGTAACACATCCACTATTAAAGTTAGTGTAAAGCGGGTAAGCTGCTAGTTTTTTAAGGGGCGTATTAAAATTGCATTTCGGGTATTGGTCCTTCAATTAGCAGGCGGCCGGCGGTTTTTTGTTTGATGTCTTGCTCCGATACGCCGGGTGCTCTTTCCAGCAACTTAAAGCCGGCGGGGGTTACATCCATTACTGCTAACTCTGTTACAATTTTTTTTACACAACCAACCCCTGTTAAAGGTAGTGTACAGGCAGGTAATAATTTAGATTCGCCTTTTGGGTTGGTATGCATCATGGCTACAATAATATGCTGGGCACTTGCCACAAGGTCCATTGCGCCGCCCATGCCTTTTACCATTTTTCCGGGTATCTTCCAGTTGGCAATATCGCCGGTATCGCTTACTTCCATTGCGCCCAAAATAGTAAGATTTACCTTGCCGGCCCTTATCATGCCAAAACTCATAGCGCTATCAAAAAAGGCAGAGCCGGGCACAGTGGTAATGGTTTGTTTGCCTGCATTTATAAGGTCGGCATCCTCGTTACCTGCTTGCGGAAAAGGCCCCATACCAAGCAAACCATTTTCACTTTGCAGTACCACTTTTATACCTGGCGGTATATAGTTGGCTACTAAGGTGGGTATGCCAATGCCCAGGTTTACATAAAATCCATCCTTTACCTCCCGGGCTATGCGTTGTGCTATTCGCTCTTTTGTAAGCATTGCTGTATGAGTTATTTTTTTAAGACAGTATTTTGGATGACTTAATTGTTTTTAACAACGGTGCGTTGTTCAATTCTTTTTTGATAGCCAGCTCCCTGAAAAATTCGGTGTACATAAATACCCGGGGTATGTATATGATCAGGATCCAGTTGCCCGGGTTGTACCAGCTCTTCAACTTCTGCAATGGTTATTTTGCCTGCCATGGCCATTAGGGGGTTAAAGTTTCGGGCAGTAGCCCTGTATACAAGGTTGCCATCGGTATCACCCTTCCAGGCTTTTACAATAGCATAGTCGGCATCAAAGGCATATTCCATTAAGTAAGCTTTGTTGTTAAAAGTTTTTACCTCTTTGCCAATTGCTACTTCTGTACCTACACCAGCAGGCGTAAAAATGGCGGGCATACCATACCCAGCAGCCATACACCGGGTGGCCAGCGTGCCTTGTGGTATCAACTCTACTTCCAGCTCGCCGCTTAACAACTGGCGTTCAAACTCTGCGTTTTCTCCCACATAGGATGCAATCATTTTTTTTACTTGTTTTTGTTGTAGCATCAGCCCAATGCCAAAATCATCCACACCGGCATTGTTAGATATACAGGTAAGCTGGCTGGTGCCTTGCTGTACAAGTGCTGCAATACAATTTTCGGGGATGCCGCAAAGGCCAAATCCACCCAGCATTAATGTGGCGCCATCTTTAATATCGGCAATGGCTGCGGCGGCATGGGGGTATACTTTATTCATACAGGCTGGCAAAAAGGGGTTGATAATGGCAGCCGGCTGCATGCCGGCAACAAGGGCAAATTACACAAAATTTTGCTGCGCCGGCAGCCGGTGCAATGCTGCAATGCCGAAAGAAATTTTTATTTAGCCAGTTTTGCTATATTTACCGCAACAATATGTACAAAATACTGAGGATTCATAACAGGCTGATTGTAGGTGGCCCTTCTCATAATGTAACCCTGCTTACTGCTTACCTTTCTCCTGAATTTGAAACAAAATTGCTTGTTGGAAAAAAAGACCCTGCCGAAAAAGATGCCGCCTATATTGCCGAGCAGCTAGGCCTTACTCCTGTGGAGATACCCGAGATGCGCCGGAGTGTATTGCCCTTTAACGATATCATCGCTTATTATAAAATAAAAAAAATCATCCGGCAGTATAAGCCAGATATTGTACATACACATGCCTCCAAATCGGGTGCAATTGGCCGTATGGCAGCACGGGCTTGCAAGGTGCCGCTGGTGGTACATACTTTTCATGGGCACGTATTTCATTCGTATTTCAGCTCTTTTGCTTCCAGGATTATAGTAAGAGCAGAGCGTTTTTTGGCAAAACGGGCTGATGCCATAGTAGCCATTAGCGAATCGCAAAAACAAGAGCTGAGTGAGGTATATAAAATTGCCCCTGCACAAAAAATATTTACGGTGCCACTTGGGTTTAACCTGGATAAGTTTGGGGTAAACAATGAGGTTAAGCGAAACCTCTTCAGACATAAATATGGCTTTGCTGCCGATGAGTTGGTAGTAGGTATTGTGGGCCGGATTGTACCGGTAAAAAACCATGATATGTTTTTAGAAATGGCTGCCATTATAAAAAAGCGTACCGATAAAAATGTACGTTTTGCCATTATTGGTGATGGCGAATCGAGGCAGCTGGCAGAGCAAAAAGCTGCCGGCTTGGGGCTTAGCTATTCTTATTTTATTACACAACCCCAAAGTGACGCAACCGTAATACTTACCTCCTGGGAAACAGAAATTGACCAGGCGCTTGCTGGTTTGGATATTGTGGTGCTTACCTCTCACAATGAAGGTACACCGGTATCGTTGATAGAAGCCCAGGCTGCTTGTAAGCCGGTGGTATCAACCGATGTGGGCGGGGTAGAAGATATTGTACTACACGGCGAAACGGGCTATATTACCCAGGTGGGGGAAACAGAGCTATTTGCAGATTATGTATTAAAATTGATTGACGATGCCGGCCTGCGGCAACAAATGGGGCAAAGGGGCAGGGATAATGTAACCAGTAAATACTCCCGTCAACGCCTTATTAACGATATGCGTTCGCTGTATCTAAGCTTTTTAAATAAAAATAAATAATGGTGCTGCCAGCGCTGTATAGTGGATTGGTTGACTGCTTATATGCCAAGCACCTGTTTTAATTTTGTATAACCGGCTTTACTAACGGGTAGCTGTACACCTGTGGTAAGCAAGGCCAGGTGACTATCTTTTTCGTAGGGGTTTATCCGGGTTATTAATTGAGCATTTACAATATAGCTGCGATGGATGCGGATAAACTCCTGCCCCGGTAAGTTATCTTCAAAATACTGCATCGTTTGCTTTTTAAGATAATGCCCTTCTGCAGTATAAATTTTTACATAATCATCGGCGGCCTCCAGGTATTGCAATTGTGCCAATGGTATAATGCGTATTTTTCCATTGTCTTTTACTACCAGCCGGTTAAATGCAGGTTGCGATTGAAGGGCCATGGCCGTAACGGCCGCCACAGCATTGCTTTTTTGCTGCAGCACTTTTTGCATGGCTTTATCAAACCGCTCTTTACTAAATGGTTTTAACAAGTAGTCGGCTGCATGGGCATCAAAGGCCTTAATGGCATATTCTTCAAAAGCAGTGGCAAAGATTACCATAGGTGGTTCGTCTACCAGTTCAAGCATTTCAAAGCCGGTTATTTTGGGCATTTGTATATCTAAAAATAATAGGTCGGGCTGGTGTTGTTGTATGGCTTTTAGCCCGGCAAAACCATCGCTGCACTCTTCCAGCACTTGTATACCCGGGTAAGCCTGCAGGTATTCTTTAATGATAGATCTTGCCAGGGGTTCATCGTCAATAATAATTGCTTTCATTTTTACTATGCTGTTGTGGGATTGTTGATTGTATGGGTGGGTTGCAGTGGTATGGCAATAATAACCCTGTACAGGTTAGCTGCCTTTTGTATGGTTACCAAATCGTGCCGGCCATATATCAGGTAAAGGCGTCTTTTTACAGATGCAAGGCCAAAGCCTGTACCCTTTATGGGCACAGATGTTTGCTCGTCAAAAGGGTTTTGTACACTAATTTCCAGCATCTCTTTATGAATGGTGGCTTGTATTAAAATTTCCACTTGCCCAATGGTATCGTACAAGCCAAACTTAATGGCATTTTCTACCAATGGCTGCAAAAGTAAAGAGGGTAATTGGTGTTGGTAAAGTGCAGCATCGCAAATCAGGGTAGATTGCAGGCGGTACCCAAAACGCACTTTTTCAATTTCGAGGTACAGTTGCAGGTGTTCAAGCTCATCTTGCAAGGTTACCCATTGCTGCGTATCATTTTTGATGGTGCCTCTAAAAAAATCGGATAGCTGCTGTATCATATGCCGGGCTTTATCTGGCTGCTGCCCGGTGAGTGCACTGATGGAGTTGAGGCTGTTAAATAAAAAATGCGGCTGTAACTGCTGGCGTAATTTATTAAGTTCAGCATCTTTAGCCAGTTTTTCCATATCTGCTTTACGGTCTAATTCCTGTTGTTGGTCTTTTTGTATATACCAAAGCATACAGCCCAGGGTAATGCAGTTGAGTAATAAAAAAACGGCGGTAAAACGAACCACAATCGTTACCCTTAAAAATTGCACTTGTGCTTCATCCTGCTTTAAAATGGCGAGTATAATAAGCCTGCTGGCAATGGCCCAAATGCCGGCAAATGTAAATGAGATGAATACAGCATACAGGTATTTTTCTTTTTTAGGAAGATAAAACCGCATGTTGTTAAAAATAAGTATTGACAGTGCTGCCAGTAAGCCGATACTTACAATGGTATTAATAAACGCATGTTTGGCAGGCATGCCGGTGGGGTTAATGGCAGTAATATACATGCCACCACATACCATCCAAAAAATGGCAAACGACAGCCATCGTTGTTTTGTGGATTGATTAAAGATGCGGTTTGTATTCAATGCCTTTTTAATTAAATAGTAAATTCAGCAATGCTGTGTTGCAGCAGGTTGCTGGCCTGCTGGCGGGTAGTGCGAATATACTGTGCTGCGTCGGTTGCCTCGTAATTGTGCGACCACAACTCGGCCCCATCCTGTAATTGGTTGATGGGTATAATAGCACTTACATCAATAAACTTCCAGCAGGCCGTAATAGCTGCTGTGTTTAATGCGGTTGTTTCTCTTTCTCCGATTAATCTTGCTTTATGAAAAGCATGCAGTGTGTCTTCGGCACAAATCATTCTTATTTGTTCGTTAAACTCTGCTGCATGCTCTCCATTTCCGCAAATAAACCGGTACGTTAGTTTGATGAGATACCAGTTGCTCATGGCTGTTTGTTTTATGGCTATACTATAAATCCCTGCTTAGTACGATCTTATTTCTAATCCGCCAAATAGTACCGATCCTTTTAATACAAGTATTTTTTGCGGATCTACGGTTACGGGTGAGTGGTATTTTCTTTTATCATCCACTCCATGAAACACCCCATCTATTTCGTTGTACACCGTCCAATGTGGGGGTATTACCAATTTAATACCACCAAAAATTACATCCATTTTTAAGTGTATGGTGCCTTGTATCTCGGCCTGGCTAAGGTCAACATTTGCTCCGCCAAAAATGGTTACTATTTTGCCACCCTGGAAATTTTTTGAAACCACATTTTTTTCAATTCCGCTAAAAATGGAGTTTATTTTAATAACACTGTTGCTATCGGTAAAGCTGCTATTGGTAAAAGCCGTGTTTTCGAAAGAAGTATTTTTTGATTCGGTTGCGTTATTAAAACGGGGTAATGGTGGTGGGTTAAAATTGTTCCAGCTGGTAAAGCCGGTACCCTTGGGGCGAATGATAAATATAACACCCAGGCCAATGATAATAAAGGGCCAAAAGTAGGGCGTAAGCCGTATGCCGGGTATAAACTTATCAATTAAAAAAAATACACCAATCGCTATCATAAATATCCAGCCGCTGTTTTTAAAATTGTGTTTAAAACCATTGTAAACTCCAATTACAATTAATAGCATTGGCCAGGTAAAAAGCCAGTAGGGCAGGGGAAACCCTGTATTGCGTAACAGCAGTGCAGCACCTACCGCAATAATTAGTATGCCACCAATAATATGGCTGTCTGATCGCTGGTTTTGTGGTTGGTTTTGATTGTCTTCCATTTTTTTTGTTTTGTTACACAAAGCTAAATGCAATGCTTGGCAGCTAAAAGCCTCAATAGGCTGCTTGCTGTAAATTGTCGGTAAACGGCACAAAACGGGCGGTAAAAATGTAACGTTGTTTGGTTAAATCGGTGAATAAAGTAATAAAAATAATAAAGCCTGCATTTTTATTGCAGGCTTTGTAATTGTTTAACAACTTTTTACTAGCCCTTTATTATTTTATGATAACTGGTGGCTATGCCTTTAATTAAGGATGAGCTAAAACCCTGGTGTTCCATTTCGTTAAGGCCTGCAATGGTGCACCCTTTAGGAGTAGTAACTTTATCAATTTCCTGCTCGGGATGTGTACCCTTTTGCAATAGTAATTCTGCAGCGCCTTTAACGGTTTGTGCGGCAATTAAATTAGCGGTGGCCGAATCAAAACCAATTTCTATACCCCCTTGTATATTGGCCCTGATATAACGCATGGCATATGCCGTGCCGCATGCGCCCAGTACTGTGGCAGCATCCATCAGTTTTTCATCAATTACCGCTACTTTGCCTACCGTTTCAAAAAGCCCTTTTACATAAGTAACCTGCTCGGTGGTAGCATTACTAAAGCTAAGGCAGGTCATGCTTTCCTGGATAGCAATAGCTGTATTGGGCATGGCCCGGCATACGGCTATTTTTTTCTTGATGGTATCTGCAATATCGTTGATTAAAACACCGGTAACCACCGATACCAGTATATGTTTGTTGTTTAAATCTTTTTTTACACTGTTTAAAACATCAGCCACCTGAAAGGGTTTGATGGCCAGTATTACCAGCTCACTGGCACGGATGGCCGCATTATTATCAGATGTTACCTGTATGCCTTTTTTTTCAAGCGCTTGCAGGGTGCTGGTATTTCTTTTAGTAACAATGATATCGGCGGGTTTGCTGAATTTGCTTTTTATCAGTCCTTCTGCTATAGCGGTGCCCAGGTTTCCGCCGCCAATGATGGCAATTTTTTTGCTCATGGTAGTGCTTGGTTTTAAATCATGCTTAATGCCTGCTCGCCATCATGGCCGGCCAGTAAATGGGTAATTGCGTTATCATACTTTTGTTTCCAACTGCTGATATCGCCCCAGGCCTCATTGTCTACTTCTATCTTTCCGTTAGTAACAGTGCCTATTTTTTCAAACGGTATTTGCAGGGTTGCAAGTGTATTTTGCAAGCCGGCTAATTGGTTGCTGCTAACAGATACCACTACCCTGCTTTGTGCTTCGCCAAACAGGTAAGCATCTTTGCGGATGCTGTTATCGGTGGTAATGGTAAAGCCGAGGTTTTTATTAAAGCTGCTTTCGAGCAGGCTAATTAACAGGCCACCTTCGCTTATATCGTGTGCACTACTTATTTGTTTGGCAGCAATTAGTTGTGTAATGGCTTTTTGCAGGGCAAATTCTTCTTCCAGCTCAAAGTGTGGTGCAGGGCTGTGCTCAACAGCATGTATTTTATGCAGGTATTCCGAAGAGTTGATATCATTTTTACTATTGCCAATTAAAATAATACTATCGCCGGGTTGTTTAAAATCCATGGTCATTTTTTCAGCTACACTATCCATTACGCCAACCATGCCAATGGTGGGGGTGGGGTATACGGGCCCGTCAGGCGATTGATTGTAAAAACTAACGTTGCCACCTGTAACGGGGGTATCAAATTTACGACAAGCCTCACCCATGCCTTTGATGGCATTTACAAATTGATAATACACCTCGGGATTGTAAGGGTTACCAAAATTGAGGCAGTTGGTAATGCCTAATGGATGGCCACCGCTGCAAACAATATTTCGGGCTGCTTCGGCTACGGCTATCATTG
Organism: Bacteroidota bacterium; assembly: GCA_039796475.1. Classification (GTDB taxonomy): domain Bacteria; phylum Bacteroidota; class Bacteroidia; order Chitinophagales; family Chitinophagaceae; genus Ferruginibacter. The sequence continues at coordinate 33,616 of JBDKJT010000021.1, forward strand.
CGCCTTTATACGGATCGGCATATACGTAGCGGCTGTTACAATCTGTAGTTAGTGCAAGGCCTTTGCCGGTTGGTTTGGCTATTACTACTGCAGCATCGCTTGGTGCGTTGGTGCTGGCAGTGCCGGTGCCTACCATGCTATCGTACTGCTCATATATCCAGCGTTTGCTGGCAATATTATGTATGCCTACCAATTGGGTGGCCACTTCTTTTAAATCGGCTGGTACAGCAATGCTATCTGCATTAAAAGCATTTACCTGCTCCAGGTATTGAGGCGTACTGTATTCCCTGTCGTATTGGGGGGCGCCGCCGCCTAGCACCAACTCTTGTGCAGGTACGGCTGCTTCCAATACACCATTCATATAAAACTGTAGTATGCCATCGGTGGTAACTTCACCAATTTGGCTGCAAGGAAGATCCCACTTGTCAAACACTTTTTGTACCACATCTTCCTGTCCTTTTTTTACCACCATCAGCATACGCTCCTGGCTTTCGCTTAATAACAGCTCCCAGGCTTTCATGTTTTTTTGCCGCATGGGTACCTTGTCAAGGTCTATCCGCATTCCGGCATTACCTTTTGCACTCATTTCGGCAGTAGAGCAAATAATGCCTGCTGCACCCATGTCCTGCATTCCTACCAATGCGTTGGTTTTAATTACCTCCAGGCAGGCTTCCAGTAATTTTTTTTCCTGGAAGGGATCACCCACTTGTACAGCGGGCAAATCTTCTGCGCTATCTTCTGTAATATTTGCGGAGGCAAAAGATGCGCCACCAATACCGTCTTTACCTGTTGCACTGCCCACAAAAAAAACAGGGTCACCTGCTGTATTACCAGAGGTGGCAGATACGGTTTCGCCATTTTTTAAAACCCCAACACTCATAGCATTTACAAGTGGGTTGGTATGATAGCATGCTTCAAAATATATTTCGCCCCCAACGGTGGGTACGCCAAAACAGTTGCCATAGTGGCCAATGCCATGTACCACGCCTGCCAGTAAGTGCTGTGTTTTGGCTTCGGTAAGTTTACCAAAACGGAGTGAATTAAGTGATGCAATGGGCCGGGCACCCATGGTAAAAATATCCCGGTGTATACCGCCCACACCTGTTGCTGCACCCTGAAAAGGTTCAATAGCACTGGGGTGGTTGTGACTTTCAATTTTAAATACTACACCATAGCCGTCTCCAATATCCATCAATCCGGCATTTTCTTCGCCGGCTTTTACCAGCATCTTTTGCCCATCACGGGGCAAGGTTTTTAACCACTTGATAGAGTTTTTATAACTACAGTGTTCACTCCACATGGCGCTAAAACAGCATAGCTCATTAAAGTTGGGTGTTCTGCCGAGTTTTTGTTTTATCAGTTCAAATTCTTCTTCTGTAAGGCGAAGTTCTTTGGCGGTTTGAGCAGTGATTTCCATATTTTGATTTAGAGAGTGCGAAAGTACAAACCATCTATCTTATTAAAACCGGTTGGCCGTTATTTTTATTTATTTGTGACCAACCGGTGTAAAAATATTGCTGCAAGTGGGATTAGGCATAGAATGGTTGCACCCAAAAAACTGAAATAAAATGCTCTGTACAGCGTTATTAAGTAAATACAGGCCTGTTTTTCACTTGCCTGTATTCGGCTTATATAAAATTATCTTTATCTTGTAGCCGATATTAGGTTGATAATGAATACCTGATATTGTTTTTAAACGTCCCCATCCAAACTAAACTATTATTAAATAACCAAATCTGATGACAAAATCTTATTTGCCAAATAGGCTAACAGGATTAATATTAATCTTGTGCCTGCAGTTTATTTGTAAGCTTACCATTGCACAAACCATTTCTTACCCGGTTCCTGCTCAATCTGTAACAAGAGGCTTAGACAGCACGCTGCTTACAGTGCAAATTTCTTTTCCTGCCTGTACAGGGGTATCAGTAACCATTAATTTGGGCTCAACCAATACACCGGGGCTGGTACAGTACATTCCCGGATCGGTTAATAAAGAAAATGGTACAGCCAATATTGCAGAAAGCAATATCAGCGATTTGTCCAATCCGGTGTTTTCTATTGGCAGCACCACTGCTGGCCAAACTATCCGTTTTACCATTCGCCGGCGTGCTTTTTGTGGCACGGCAGCTGCCACTAAAGATAATGTGGTGGTTACTGGTAGTGGTTGCAGTTTTAGTGAAACAAACCCTAACGTTAATGGCTATAGTTTGCCTAACCCAGCATTTACCATTACTCCACCATCATCGTTATCCAATGCAGAAGTTGGCGAAACGTATAATCGTACGGTAACTATCATTAATGGTGGTAACGGTTGTGCAGATACGGTGGGTTTTTGGATAAAATACCCATCAGGCAGTATGCAGTTAAACAGCCTTAGTTATAGTGGTACACCAATAACACCACAGTTTAGCAATGGGGATAGCAGC
>JBDKJT010000022.1:0-2782 GCA_039796475.1 Bacteroidota bacterium
GGCCAAGAGATATGCCACTATTGCATATATTAAAATCGCCGATAACAACATTACAACTAATCCTGGAGGCAAAAAGAAAAACATTTCCCTTGCCAATTGTAAGCGATTGTTTATCGTAAAATAATACCCCGGGTGCAAAAATATTTGGGAAAAAAATGTGCGGATTGGTAATGGCTGCTACCAGCTTTTTGATAACCTGTGGGTTGGCAATAGAAAAAACAATGTTAAGGTCGGCATCATACTTATTTAATGCATCAATACCTCCCAGCACCTGGCCATATCGGTTGGCATCACCAGGTTTTAACCCATCATCAAAATAACCCACAAAATCCCACTCGGGATTTTCGGCATTAATGGCATTGATTACACAAGCTACTTCTCCGCCCAGCCCGCCGGCCCCGTATATTGCTATTTTTTTCATTTTATTATTACTGTTGGTTGCCCGAAAAAGGTGGCATGGTTGCAGCGTTGGATGCATTGATGCCATCTCGTTTAATAATCTTAGTGAGTGTTTTCCAAAATATTTGCAAATCGAGCCTGAAACTAACATTAGCTACATACCAAACATCCAGCTCAAATTTTTGCTCCCAGCTAAGGGCATTTCTGCCGTTTACTTGTGCCCATCCTGTAATGCCGGGCTTTACATCGTGCCGCTTTGCTTGTGTTTGATTGTACAGTGGCAAATACTTGGGTAGCAAAGGGCGTGGACCAATAAAGCTCATATCGCCTTTTAATACATTTATCAATTGAGGCAGTTCGTCTAAAGATGTAGAACGGATAAAAAGCCCGGTTTTTGTTAATCGCTTAGAGTCTGGCAACAGTTTTCCGTTTTCATCCTTTTCATCCGTCATCGTTTTAAATTTGATGAGCCTGAAAAGTTGCCCGTTTTTTCCGGGGCGTTGCTGCGTAAAAAACACCCTGCCTTTATTGGCAACCGCAAGCAATGCCGATACCAAAATTATTACAGGCAACAGCAGTACCAGGCAAATGGCAGCAAACACAATATCTAACAACTGTTTGATATACCGGCGATACATTTATTTAATTTAGGTTATACATTTTTTCCATAGCCGTCCAAATGGTATGACTGTCAAAATTTTTAGCCCATTCGGCCCCGTTACTACCCAGCTTTTTACAAAGCTCTTCGTCATTTAACAATGATTGCATAGCGGTATGCAGTGCCTGTATATTTTTAGGTGCTACCAAAATACCGTTATACCCATCAGACACTGCATCCACACAGCCGGTGCTTTTGGTACTGATAACGGGCAACTCCATGGCTGCGGCCTGCACCAGCACATTACCAAAACCCTCCCACCAGGCGGGCAATACAAATGCATCCATCACCGATAAGTATAAAGGTACATTTAGCTGTGGGCCTGCCAATGTAACGCCGGGGTGTAGCTGCATTCGCTGTATCAGCGTAGCGTCGCTCAGCTGCTCCTCTTCGCTGCGGCCAACAACCAACAAATGACAATTTGGTGTTTTTGCATACAGCTGTTCAAATGCTGCAAATAACTCTGCTATACCTTTTCTATCGATGATGCGGCCTACATAGCCAAATACAAATTTGTTTTGCAGCTGCAGGTTTGCAGCAAGTGCAGCCGTATCTGCAGGTGCTACTTTATGAGGTTGAAATTTTTCGAGGTCGATTCCATTACTGCTGCCATATTTTATAACCACAGATTTAGAGGGGTTAAACACACCAAGCTCATCGCCAATTTTTTTTAACGATGGGCTTATGCAAATAATATGTTGTGCCAGCGCTGCCGAAAGTTTTTCCATGCTTACCAATATCAATCTCTTAACACCCTTTACATGCTCAAACCTAAAACCCCGGCAGGTATAAATACGCCTTGGCACAGCAGTGTACCAGGCAGCAATACTACCCAGCAACCCCATTTTTGGTGTGCCCACATTTACAATATCTGGCTTAATTTTTTTAAAGTGGCGTATAACCTGTAGTAATGATTTCCAATCCTTCCAAAGTGATATTTCCCGTTCTATATCCACCGGCAGGTGTATACAGTTTTCTGCTTTACAATATGCAGTAACCCTTTCATGCGGCGGGCACATTAAATAGGTTTGATATCCTTTGTCAGAAAAAAATTTTAATTGCCCCTCAATCAGTATTACACTTGCAGGGGCTGTTATGCCCAATACAATTTTTTTCATGCCCATTTTTTATTTTAAAACACTTGTAATAGCATTGGCAAGTATCGCATTGCCTTTTTCAGACAGGTGATAACCATCCTCAATAAAATAAGTATCGTCGGCATTGTCTAACACCGTTACCGCACTCATAAAGCCATACTTTGTGCACAGCCTTTCAATTACAGCATTATAATTTTTTACCTGCTGGCCTATACCCGGATTTTTTAAAGCCATTGCAGTACCCGGCGTTGCAATTTTTATACATAACAATTTTTGTACCCCACATGCCATAGCTCTTTGAGCATAGTTTTCCAGGTTTTTTTCAAAATCGGTTAGCGATACATCGGCCCGGGACGGATGCCGCTTACCGTACTTTTTTATTAGCTTCCAGGTAAACCCGGCTATAAATCCGGGTGCTGCTGCCAATAGTTTTACCGCCATGCTTTTACCCGACAAATACCTGGGTGCACAATCAACAATACCCACTTGCAGCAATACAATTGACGGCTGGTAATATTCAAGATAATCTTTGGCGCTGCCGCCAAAAAGCATTTGGGTGGTAAGGGCCCGCTGCACCCTTGATACAACTTCTGCCGGCTGCAGCATGGAGTATAAAAGATAAGGCCAT
>JBDKJT010000023.1:0-7231 GCA_039796475.1 Bacteroidota bacterium
TGTTCGTCCGTCTGATTGCGAACGCTTTCCTTATACAGATGAGGATGTGTTGCTAAAGAGGCCAACAATTACTTTAAAAAATGCCAGCTTTTGCCCGGCGGTATATTATGTGTTGGAAAAACTAATGGCAACCACTGCCAGGTAGCTATTTTAATAGTGGGTGTTTAAGCAGTATTACTAAGTAGGGATAAAATTTAGTACTCCAGTTTTTTTAACGCAGGTGCTTTAAGCCAGGTAAAAACCGCCACGGCAATCGTCATACAACCACCAAATACTACGGAAGTAACCACTCCCATTAATTTAGCTGCTACACCACTTTCAAACTGGCCAATTTCGTTAGATGAGTTAATGAACATTGAGTTTACACTCATCACCCTTCCCCGCAATTCATCGGGTGTTTTTAGCTGTATAATATTTCCCCTCACCACTACACTAACACCATCCAGTACCCCACTCAGCAATAATGCGGTAAAAGATAGCCAATACCATTTGGATATGCCAAATAAAATAATACATGCACCAAAGCCAGCTACTGCCAGCAGTAGTTTGATGCCCTGCTTTTTTTTCATGGGCGATAATGTAAGCCATCCAACCATTATAATAGCGCCAATATCTGCAGCGGCATTTAGCCATCCAAAGCCAATAGGGCCCACTTTTAAAATGTCTTTAGCATATACAGGCACCATTGCCACTGCACCACCAAACAGCACGGCAAATAAATCAAGCGACAGAGCCGCCAGCAACTCCTTGGTTTTAAAAACGTATCTCACTCCTTCGCTAACGGCCTCCAATGTTTTTTTCTCACTGGTAATACCCGGAGGCTTGGCATGCAGCCGGTAAATAAACAGGTAGCCCGTAAAAATGAGGCTGGCAATTACAATAAATGTTCCGCTTACTTGTAGCCATGCAATTAAAAAGCCCGCCAACGCATGGCCCGTAATACTGGCCACAATCCAGCTGGTAGAGCTAAGCTGTGAGGCTGTTATCAGCAACTCCCTGGGCACCAGCGAAGCAATAATGGCACCAAAAGTTGGTCCCGAAAATGAGCGGATTACACCCGTAAAAAATATTACGCCATATACAAACAGTACCGCCAGCTTAGTGCCAAAAGATTGCTGAAACCATTGGGTAGATGCACCCAGCAATAGCAGCGAACAAATACCAAACAATGCCACACAGGTAACCAGCATTTTTCTTTTATCGCTCTTGTCAATAATATATCCTGCATATAGCGATAAGCCAATTGCAGGGATAGCTTCAGCAAGGCCTATCATGCCAATATAAAATGCATCTCCGGTTAATTCATACATCCACCAGGCCACAAGGGTGCCCATCATCCTTAGCCCCATGATAAACACAAAACGACCCAATAAAAAATTTCTAAACTCGGCAATCTTAAAAACCTGCCTTACTGATTGATTCAACACGAAGTAGTTTTAGTAATGCTAAAGGTACAGCATCAGCTGAGCTAATAATAGAGAAATTATTATTTTATACCGGGCAGCAGTAAGTGCTGCAGCATCGTTGCGTCGCAATACTTTCGTCGGTTGTGCTACTATATAACTGCTATTAGGTATACTGCAGCCTTACAAAAGCAAGGCCTATTTTATGGCAAGGTAATATAGTGCTGCCCATCATCATACTCCTTATCCAATGCATCTACAATCGTTTTTAGATGCAGCTCATTATCCAAAAAATCTGCATTGCTGGCATCCACAAACAAGGTTTTAATGTTGTGTTGTTTAATATACTGGGTATAGGTTTCCTGCAGGCTAAAAAGATAGTCGTTGGGGATAGCCAGCTCATAAGGCCGGTTGCGCTTTTTTATATTTTCCTGCAATTTATTTACAGGGGTATGCAGGTAAATAAGTATTTCTGGCTGTATCACCTGGGGGTTGATAATGTCAAATAGCTTTTGATACAACCTAAACTCTTCATTGGGTAAGGTAACTTTTGCAAAAAGCAGGCATTTGGTAAACAGGTAATCAGAGATGGTAATATGCTGAAACAAATCTTTGGTTTGCAGCAGTTCCTTCAATTGCTTATATCGCTCAGCCATAAAAAACAGCTCTAGCGGAAAAGCGTACTGCTGCGGATTTTCGTAAAATTTTGGCAAAAAGGGATTGTCGGCAAATTCTTCCAAAATCAGTCTTGCATTATAGTGTTTACTCAGCAGGTGGGCCAGGGTAGTTTTACCGGCACCAATATTCCCTTCAATTGTTACATAATTATACTTCATAGCCTCTGGCATGCAAAATAAGCTGAAACTACAGCAGCGCCATCAAAACTTTTTCACATCCAGTTTATCTGGGCAATTTACCAGTAACTGATGTATCGATTGTTGTAATACCGGGTGTTTAAAACCGGGCGAAAGCTCATTCAGTGGTACTAAAACAAAGCGGCGGTTTTGCAGCAATGGGTGTGGCACCTGTAAGTGCCGGCTGTTAATAACAGCTTTATTAAAAAACAAGATATCGATATCAATTACCCGGGGAGCATTTTTAGTAGTTCTTACCCTGCCCATTTTTTTTTCAATCTCCAATATGTTGTTAAGGGTAGCATCCGCATCCAATGTTGTTTCAATAATGATTACCTGGTTTAAAAAATCTGGTTGGTTGGTGTGGCCCCATGCAGCAGTAACATAAATGCCCGACGCCCGGCTTACAGATCCGATGAAAGTTTCAATATGTTTTATAGCTGTGCTAAGTAATTGCCTGCTATTGCCCATATTGCTGCCCAGCAGCAGGTATACTTTATTCATTGGTAATAAATAGTCTTTTATCAAAACTAAAGGCATCCGCATCTGCCACTTTTATTTTTTTAAAATCTGCATGGCGGGGATTAATAATATAATTGTTTTCAGCCGTTACTATTGCCGAAGGTACTTTTAGCATCAATGCTTCGCCCGCTTTTAAAAATTCGTCGCCCATCCATTGGGTATAAGCTATATCATCTTCCCATCCCTTTTTAAGTTTTGATTGCTGGATAATGATAGCCGGAGCATTGTCGGGTACCGATAATTTAATAAGGCAGTAAGCAGGTGGCAGGTTTTCTTTACTGGTTCTTACCAATATTTCCAATACAGCCAGTGAGATGTTTTCGGCAGTATACAAAGCCGCAAAGCCAGGTGAATTCCAGCGGCCGCCATACAATTTGGCACCCGTGCCACTCATGTCGTTTTTATAATTTTCTGTTGCCAGCCTGTAAAGTATCATGCCAGTATACCGTGTTCTAATCTTCCTAATTGCGTTAATACCATATTAATGCCATGGGCAGAGGTAAGCGATTCAAAAGAAAGCTGCCCCTCCAGCATTATAGGGTTATTTTTAAGCCAGTTGTAAAATTTATTAATATCTCCAAATACCTCTTTGCCACGTTTTATTACTGTATCAATTTGCATTGCTCTTTCTGCATTAATAGGGGCAAAACTGCCATTGTTTTTTGCATACCGCTGCAGGGTACGTTCGCTAATATGTAGCATAGCGGCCCATTCTGCCTGGGTAAAAGGTGTTTTATCCGCAATTTTTTTAAATTCGGTATAGGTAAAATCTTTTAGTGCTGCTACTATTTTTAATGGCTTGCTAAATATGGGCACCGGTTCTTCTACTTTGCTTACAGCATTTTGCTGTTTATAGGGTGTTGTTTTTTTTATTGGTTGTTTCTTTTTCATAGTCCGTCACTTGTCTTCCAAATGTACGACACTTGTCTGGTACTTTAAAAAATATTTTATTCACCTTTTTTCTAATAGATTTGCGGCCAAACAATTTAGTTAATAGTATGCAGCAATACAGCCAGTTAAGGGCAATGCTGGCCATTACCAGGGCCAGTTTGCGTTCAATCTTCCGTAGCCCTTCGGCGGTAGTGTTTAGTTTTGTGTTTCCATTCATTTTTATTTTGGTATTTGGTTTTATAGGTAATGGTGGTGGGGTGCCATTGTATCGCATTGCTGTAGATAAAAACTGTGATACTACCAATGCATTGTTTGATTCAATTAAAGCCAGCAACCGGTTTCGGATAGTACGTTTTGACGATGAAAAAGAGTTGAGAAGTAAATTGTTAAAAGGCAAGGTAGCGGGTGTACTTAACATACAAAAAACAGGAGCCCAAATGCCGGCCTACAGCTACTCGTTAAAAACAACCACCGCCAGCAGCGACCAATGGCCGCAGGTATTACCGCTGCTGGAGTCTATCAATAACGAAATAAGCGATGCCAAATACCAAGACCGCTCTTTTTATGCAGCAAGAGGCAAAATTGAAGTAGAAGAGGTAAGGGAGTACCGCACCATCGATTTTATTTTGCCTGGCCAATTAGGGTTTTCATTGCTAAGTGCTGGTGTTTTTGGCGTAGCCTTTATGTTTTTTAGTTTAAGAAACACGTTGGTGTTAAAGCGTTTTTTTGCCACACCCATCAGCAGGCCTTACATTATTTTAGGTGAGGGCCTTGCACGGGTTATCTTTCAAATGTTAACTGCAGTAGTTATCATCCTTGTTGGGTACTTTTTGTTTGATTTTACCTTGGTAAACGGCTGGCAAACATTTTTATCAATGCTGGTGCTTAGCTTTTTGGGCTTGGTTGTTTTTATGGGTTTTGGTTTTATTGTTAGCGGCCTTGCCAAAAGCGAAAGCACCATACCACCGTTGGCCAATATGATAACGTTGCCGCAGTTTTTAATAAGTGGTACATTTTTTTCGATTGATGCTTTTCCTAAATGGTTGCAGCCCATATCCCGTATTATGCCGTTAACGCATTTAAATACCGCCATGCGTTCTGTAGCGTTTGAAGGCGAAAGTTTGTGGGGGGTAAAAACAGAAATAGGTATTATTGTTTTGTGGGGTATTGTGGTGTATGTGGCGGCTATTAAAATTTTTAAATGGGAGTAATTGCATGCGATTGATAAAATTAATATTTACAGGATTGGCAGGGATGTTTGCAGTGGTAACAATCATGTCGTTATTAATACCGGCAGATATTACCGTATCAAGAAGTGCTTTGATCAATAGTAATAACTGTACTGCGGTGATTAAACAAGTATCTAACCTTGGTAACTGGAAAAATTGGCACCCACTTTTTGCACAACAAGGCAATATAAGATTTACCAACCCCTCAGCAGGTGAGTTGCAACGCTGCGAAATTTTGTATGGTAATAAAAAAGCCGTATTAGCTATTACTGCCAGTACAGATAGTACAGTAAACTTTGTATTAAGGGCGCAAGGCGAAGATGATATACAAAATCAAGTATTAATTACCCCGATAGCCGGCCAGCAAAATATAAAGGCAGAGTGGCGTGCCTACCATCACCTGCAATGGTACCCCTGGCAAAAATTTTATGGAATTTTTATTGATAAACTAACGGGTCCGTCTTACGAGCAGGGCTTACAAGGGCTAAAAGAATATTTTGAAAAGGGCTAAACCTATTGGTGTTTTATAAAAGCAAGGTTTCTTTTAATGCCAGCATATTTTGCCCTTTTGATAGGCGAATGTTTAAAAATTTGCTTAAAACTTTCTTCCGTCAATTCTTCCCAATCGTTTGTACTAAAATTAAGAATAGCAGGCAAAGGCGTGAAATCTTTTTGTGTGGCAGGGCTGCTAAATCTGTTCCACGGGCATACATCCTGGCATACATCGCAGCCAAACATCCAGTTATTAAATTTATCCTGCAGGTTGCCCGGTATCAAAGTATCTTTTAACTCAATAGTATAATAGCTAATACACTTACTGCCATCAATCACTTTGCCCGGTAATATGGCTTGTGTGGGGCATTCGTCAATACAGCGGGTGCAAGTGCCACAAAAATCACCAGCAAAAGCATCATCAACTGCAAGCGGCAAATCGGTAATGAGTGTAGCAATAAAAAAAAAGCTGCCGTTTGTTTTGTTAATCAGGTTGCCATTTTTACCAATCCATCCCAGCCCGCTTTTTTGTGCCCAAGCCCTTTCCAGCACAGGTGCACTATCTACAAATCCACGGCCGTTTATTTCGCCTATTTTTTCTTTTAGCTCACTCAGCAGTTGTTTTAATTTAGCTCTTATCACCTCATGGTAATCGTTGCCATAGGCATATTTGGCAATTTTGGGTACAGCCACTTGCTGCTGCTGTACCGGAAAATAATTCATCAATAAGGTTATTACAGATTGGGCTCCGGGCACCAGTTTGCAAGGGTCGGTACGCAGGTCAAAATAATTTTCCATGTACGTCATCTTACCATGCATACCCTTGTTCAGCCATTGCTCCAGCCGGCGGGCATCATCATCCAGCTTTACAGCTCGGGCTATACCGCAGTAGCTAAAGCCCAATGCCGCAGCCATTTTTTTTATCAGTAAAGCAGCATTTTCGGTATTCAATTAAAATAAATATTTGTATTTGTGTATTAAATTATAAATTGCCTATATAAAACTAAACCCTTAAAAATATGAAGCATACCCTTCAGTATCTTGCCACGGCAGTACTTATTTTTTTTGCAAGCACCAGCATTACCGCACAAGACAAATTAGCCATTAAATTCGGAAAAGTTACGCCCGCTGATTTTAATATTGTTTCCTCATTAATTGATTCAGCGGCCAGCGCTGTTGTAGTGGCTGATATGGGCTTATCAGAATTTACAGGTAATAATAAAGGCTATTTTTCTTTGCGGTTTAAACGCCAAACCCGTATTAAAATTATCAACAAAAATGGACTGGATGCCGCTAATATAGAAATTCCTTTGTATGTAGACGGTGAGGCAGAAGAAAAGCTGGAAAATTTACAGGCAACCACTTACAACCTGGAAAACGGTAAAGTAGTAGAAACCAAATTGGAGAGCAGCGCTGTATTTAAAGAAAAATTATCCAAAAAAGTATCGCTGCGAAAGTTTACCCTGCCGGCTGCTAAGGAAGGCTCGGTGATTGAAATTTCTTACAGCATCTTGTCAGACTTTTTATTTAACCTGCAGCCCTGGAGGTTTCAAGGGGAGCATCCCTGCATGTGGAGTGAGTATGAGGTGCATGTGCCAGAGTTTTTTCAATATGTTTTTATTTCACAAGGATCTTCAAATTTTCACATCAACAAACAGAGTGAAGCATATGCCCGATGGTTGGTAAAAGCTGGAGCCAATACTGCAGAGCGATCAGAAAATATTAACCTTGATGGCAGAAATGTAATTAACAGGTGGGTGATGAAAGATGTACCAGTATTAAAAGAGGAGGCCTATACCTCTACCCTGGAAAATCATATTGCTAAAGTACAGTTTCAGTT
>JBDKJT010000024.1:0-36180 GCA_039796475.1 Bacteroidota bacterium
CTTGGTGCTGCTGGTAATTTTTGCAAAGATTTTCAACCTCTAATATTCTGGCCATTCATTTGTTTATTATCAAATGTAAAACGGAACGACAGTTTAATTGTTCATCCGCAACAAGTTTAAAATTTTTTAAATCGGCTGGTAAAAATAAATAAGCATTGTATGAAAACTTTTTACGAACTCATTTTTTGCAGGCACCGGTTATTGATAACTGCCTTGGTTGCTGTTTACACGCCAAGGGGCAAAGTTGTTACAGCCTTAGCTCCTTATCATTCATCAAACATTATTCGCTTTTAATTTTATTAATATACCCAAAATCACAGATTATGAAACAGATCATCACTTTAATGGCCGTATGTTTTAGCATAACCGCCGTACACGCTAACAGTACTTTTTCAAATCCAACTCCTGATTATAATTCAACTGCTTTTTCGTTTTTTGACAATGGTAAAAAAGGCCTTTCACTATCACCCAACCCAAAAACAGGAGATGTGATTGTAAATTTTAAATCGGATAAAGCAGGCAAGGCAAAAGTGGTAGTACTAAATGAAGAGGGCGCCACTGTACTGGAGCAAAATGTACAGCTGGTAATTGGCAAAAACAGCTTTAATGTAAACGACTTTAGCAACCTGGCTGAAGGTAATTACACAGTTTGTTTAAATACCAATGCTGGCAGCTACTCCTCTCCATTTTTACTATGGAAATAAATACTTAAACCAGGCACAAATACAAGGCCCATCATTTAGATGGGTTTTTTTATTGTTCATTACCGGGGTTCATGTACGATTGAAGGGCTTTAACGTAGTTTTCAAATGCCTCTATCCCTTCTTTGGTTATTTTACACATGGTTTGCGGATAGTTGTTGTTAAAGCGTTTATTTATTTCAATATACCCGGCATCTTTAAGTTTATTCATTTGCACACTTAAATTACCGGCTGTAGCATTGGTTTTATCTTTTAAAAAAGTAAACTCAGCTTCTTTTACGCTAATAAGCAGGCTTATTACGGCTAGGCGTAACTGGGAGTGTAATATGGGGTCCAGCTCTTTAAACATGCACAGCCTTTTCGTTTTTACGCTTTTTAAACAGAATAATACCTGGTATTAGCCAGGCCGCTACAGCGGCTATGGCAATCAACAACATATCCGTATCAATTGCAGTAAATAAAGATGCGATGCAGCAAACCCAGCATAATATACCTCCATACAGCATTGGCTTAAAGCGCCGGGCCCCGCCTGTAATAATGGTGGGTATGCCGTATAATAGTAAAAAGAAGGTACTATTAAAGCTGGTAAAATTATGGGGTGGCCGGGAGCCCTTTACATCGATGTAAGTTTGAAAAACCGGGTTAAGCTGGGTAGCAATATAATTGTTTATAAATACCAGCAAAAAAATTGAAATGCCAAAACTCATCCAAACATAATCCATGGTAGCTTCATCATACGATCTGAATTTGTTTAGCTTTTTTTCCCTGCTTACAATAAAAATTTGCGGCACCACCGCCACTAGCGTAAGCAACCAAATATCAAAAGGAAGCTTAAAATCAAACTTCCAGCTAGCAAAAGTTACCAGGCTGCAAAAGCTAATAACACTGCCCCATAATATGGGCCCAATGCCACTATCGTGGTAACTATTTTTTGCCTTATTAATCATTTGGCTGATTAGCTGAAGGCTTTCTTGCTCTGTAAGTTTTTCGTTTTTCATTTATAAAATTTTCCGGCTTTGTTACTGCTTTACAAATAACGTGTACGCAGTGAGTGATACTGCGTACACGCCGGTAAGATAGTTTTATTTACAGTCTTTTATCAAACCTTCTACCTGTTGTTTTCCCCAACTGGGGTGTAACTCGCTGGCGGGCTTAAAACTGCCATATTTTGCCAACGCAGTTTCCAGCTGTGGCTTAGCTGTGCTGCATCCGCCTCCAAATTGCTCAGGTGTAAATCTTAAACCTTGCCCTTTAAGAAAATAGGGGCGAGGGTTGGTGGGGTCTTGCTGCATGGCTGCCTCCATATTGCTGTTGCTTGCCTCGCCATATTGCATCCAGCGCTCCATGGGGTTTACCAACATGTGGCAGCTGGCTATCATACTTTTTATACAAGATATTTCTGAATTATTGGGCGCTATCGAGTCGGCTTTATTGATTAGTTCGGTGGCTTTATCGGCAATGGCATCCACTTTGCTTTTATCCTGTTCTATAAATCCTGCGTTTACCTGGCAAAAGGCGGCATAGTAATAGGGCAACCATTGGTTTTTTTCAGCTATGGCAATACGTTCAAAACTGTTGGCCATTTTAACCAGGTTGGCGGGAGTAGTAAAATTGCTGTCCATTGCTGCCAGGTTTTTTTTCATGGCGGCTACAAATTTTTCACTTTGGGCAAATGAGTTGATTGTTACAAGTACTGCAATACAAAAAAGCGTAATTTTTTTCATTGTTGATAATTTAAAATGGTGATGATTTTTTTTGATAATTAATATGCTTTTCCCGTTAAGGTAAAAATCATGGCTATACTTTACTGTTTATAAATTATTATTAATAGCATCTTGTGTACGGTCTATACCAAAACTTAAAAAGCAACCGATAAAAACAAAGCGATTACTAGGTGGCGTTACGGCCTCTTTACGGCTGCCATCATTACTATAGTTGTATGTAAATACCTGGTTTTGCCCCAGTACATTATTTATACCCAACACCCATACGGCAAAGGTTTTTTTATCTGTACGGCCCAGGTTGGGCAGGTAATTTACACTAAAGCTCATACTGTTATAGTTGATGGTTTTGCCTTGATCGGTAATGCTGAATTTTTCATCAGCATTATTGTAGGCAATATGGTAGTAAGGCCTGCCCGTTGCAAAACTGTAGCTAAGATTAAAGCCGGTTTTCCATGGCAGTACAAAGCGTTTAAATACTACCGATGCGGTATGCCTTGCTGCAAATGAAGGCTGTATAGCGTTTGGAAAATTAAGGTAATCTCTTTTTGTATCAAGGTATGAGTAAGATATCCAGTAGTCAACATTTTTTAGTGTTTTGCGATCTCTCCAAAATAACTCTACCCCGCTAGCATCGCCATATCCTAAGGTATTTGCGGCTACTTGCTGGCCATTGTTATTAAAATCGGTTTTGTACAATCGGTTATATTTTTTGTAAAATAGCTCGGTTCTAAAAGTGTAGTTTTTTGATAGCTTGCTATATTGTAAAATATAATGGGTGGCTTTTGAAAAATCTACCGATGCCAATGCAGGCAAAATTCTTCTTTCGGGGTTTTGATAAAAGATGCCATAGGCAAATGAGGCCTGGCTATTATCTGCAAACTTGTAAGCCAGCGAAACTCTGGGTGCAATATTCCATTTTTTTAATAGGGCAGTATGTTCTGCACGGGCACCAATTTTAGCCGCAAGGCTGTTTGTTATATAAATATCTGTTTCGGCAAAACCGGCAAATAATTTATCTTTTACCGTTTGAGTATATTGGCTGCCGGTATACAGTGTGTAGGTAGTTTTTTCATTGCTGTAAAAATAATCGCTGCCAAAACGGATAGCATTCAGGTTACTAAACTTTTTTTCCAGCACTAAACGGGCTTGAGCATAGTTGGCCTCGTTTTTTACCTTAAAATTTTTAAAGGCAAAATAAACTGGTTGGGTAACAGAAATGTTTTTGTTGTCGGCATCTTGCAGCTGGTTGTTGATATTGTCTTTATTGGTACTGTAGCTGATGCCTGTTTGCACCCTCCAGCCTTTTCCAATACGCTCTTTCCAGTTCAGGTTTTGGTAGGTATTAAAATTTTTAATTTCAAAGGCATTTTTAAACACCGCCGAGTCGATATCCGGGGATCTAAAGCCCGTATTGTTTCCGCTTATGTAACCATAATATTTAATAAAGCCACCGTTTTTTGTTTTTATTCTAAAGTTGGCATCCAGTTGATTGTAAGTAGGAAGTTTAAAAAAATCTTGCTTTTGTTTATTGAGTTTAAAGCCCAGCCACAAGTTGGTATGGTTGTACGAAATGCCCCAGGATGACTTTTTGTTTTTGGCTAATTTTTGTATGCCGCCGCCTGCACCTACTACGCTTAAGCTTACATCGGCCTCAGTACGTTCAGGCAAGTCGGTACTTTCTAATATCAAAGCACTGGATAGTGCCTGCCCATATAGGGCCGAGTACCCACCGGTGCTAAAAATGGTGCCTTTAAATAAAAACGGATTAAATCTGCCCCGGGTGGCAATACCCGGCGTACTGCTGTAAAAAAAGTTGTTCACCAAAGTGCCATCCATATAAATCTTGCTTTCGGTGGCCGAGCCGCCTCTTACAAACAGGCCTTCGCTTTCGCCCACTTGCTGAGTACCGGGCAGTGTTTTAAAAGCACTGGTAACATCCCCATTGGCACTAGGGGTAGTTACAATATCCAGCGAACTTAGTACTGCACCCTTGCTTTTGTCGCTGGCTTCAAACGAGCCTGCGGTTATTACCACTGCTTTTAACTCGGTTACTTGTTCTTTTAAAATAATATTTTGCTGCAGGTTGGTGCCGGCAAGCGTAAGCTTTGTTAAGCTGGCAAAATACCCTGCGCTGGTTACTAATAATAAATGATCACCCTTTTCCTCAGTAAAAAAACTATAATTACCAGCTGAGTCGGTGGTAGCTCCATCATAGGTGTCTTTTAGTTGCAGGCTTACCCCCGGCAAGGGCTTGTTTTTATTGTTGGTAATCCGCCCGCTAATGCTAACCTGGGCATTTGCACCCCAAATACCTAAAAACAGGAAAGTATTGATAATGTATTTCATATGCTATAAATATATCGCAAAAATAGAGTAGTTTATAGTATAAACCAAAATATTTTTGAGCTAAAAAAAATAATTTTTTTACTCAAATTTAGTTTTCCCTCAAATTTGACCATGTTTAACTACTTGATAATTATTTAATTACACTGTAAAAAACAGGTATATAAGCCCGTTAGTGGGGGTGCAAAACTTATACACATCGGCAAAATTTTATTTTTTTATGTGCCTTCAATTTGTAATTTAGCAATAGAATTTAATGGGTTAGTAAGTACAAAGGGTCAGCAGAAATGCTGACCCTTTTACTTTTAGGTTTGTTTTTTTATTGTCTTTTTACTGCAGCCTCAATTCTTTTATTCATCAACTTTATTTTCTTTTTGCTTCTTTAAAACTGCTTTTCTTCAAACAGCTTTTTTTTGATAGCTGTAAAAATGTGCTTACCGCATTTTACTTTTTACATTTACAGCATGAGCAAAACAAAGTCAGCATTTTTTTGTCAGCATTGTGGTTACGAAAGTGCAAAGTGGTTGGGCAAATGCCCCGGCTGCAATACCTGGAATACGTTTGTAGAAGAGATAGTAGTAAAAGGAAATGATAAAAATGAAAATGCCCTTTGGAAAAATTATAATGGCAGCGAAAAACAAAAAACCATTCCAATTAATGAAGTAAGCAGTGCTGCCGAACAGCGAATCGTAACGGGGGATGCTGAGTTAAACAGGGTTTTGGGTGGAGGTATTGTTACGGGTGGTATTGTACTGGTAGCCGGTGAGCCGGGGATCGGCAAATCAACATTGTTTTTACAAATTGGATTGCAACTACAAGGTTTGGTTACGCTGTACATAAGTGGCGAAGAAAGCGAGCAACAAATTAAAATGAGGGCAGACAGGCTGGGTGGCGCAGCGGTAAGTGCTGCCGATAAAAATTTTTATTTGCTCACTGAAACCAATACACAAACAATTTTTCAGGAGATAAAAAAGCTAAAACCACAATTAGTAATTGTTGATTCGATACAAACATTACAATCGCCCTATGTAGAAAGTGGTGCAGGCAGCATAAGCCAGATACGGGAAACAGCCGGAGAGCTGCAGCGTTTTGCTAAAGAAACCAATACACCGGTTTTTATAATTGGCCATATCACAAAAGATGGAACCATTGCTGGCCCAAAAATATTAGAGCATATGGTGGATACTGTTTTGCAGTTTGAGGGCGACAGGCATTACGCCTATCGAATTTTGCGTACACTAAAAAACAGGTTTGGATCCACCGCAGAGCTAGGTATTTACGAAATGTCGGGCGACGGTATGAGGGCCGTAAGCAATCCATCCGAAATTTTAATTACTCAAAAAGAAGAACAACTAAGCGGTATAGCTATAGCAGCCACCATGGAGGGTATACGCCCACTATTAATTGAAGGGCAGGCATTGGTAACCCAAAGTGTATACGGCACCCCACAACGTACGGTTAGTGGCTTTGATTTACGCAGGCTGCAACTACTATTGGCGGTTTTAGAAAAAAGAGGCGGATTTCAATTTGGTGTAAAAGATGTGTTTGTAAATATTGCTGGTGGATTAAAAATAGAAGACCCTTCAATCGACCTGGCTATTGTAGCGGCCCTGCTTAGCAGTTACGAAGATGTACCCATCAACCAGCATTATTGTTTTGCCGGTGAGGTGGGCTTAAGCGGAGAGATAAGAGCTGTTAACAGGATTGAACAACGGATAGCAGAAGCCGAAAAATTGGGCTTTGAAAAAATAATTGTAAGTAAATACAATGCAAAATCTACCAGCAAATTAAAATATAATATAGAGGTAGTACCACTTGCTAAGGTGGAAGAATTGTACCGTTACTTATTTTAATTACTTAATAATATAAAGGTATGCAATTGCCAGGTAAAATTTTTATGGATACCATGCAGCTTTTTTATCCGCATGTATGTGCAGGCTGCAGCAGCGATATTTTACCACAGCAAAACCTGCTTTGCGCCACCTGTTTGCACATATTACCCGTTACCGGCTTTGCGGCACAAAAAGATAACCCGGTTGAAAAAATTTTTTGGGGCCGGGTGCCCGTGCAGGCAGCATTTGCCCATTTATATTTTACTAAAGGTGTGCTGGTACAGCAGCTCATGCACCAGTTAAAGTACCAGGCCAATACAGCTGTTGGCTTTTTTTTAGGCGAATTAATGGGTAAAGCAATAACAGCAGCTAACAGGTTTGCCACTATTGATGCATTAATTCCATTGCCATTGTATGCAGCCAAAGAACGAAAAAGAGGCTATAACCAGGCCGCAATTATTTGCAATGGTATGGCTGAGGTATTGCAGGTGCCTGTTATTAACCAGCAATTAGTAAGGTGTAGCTATACCGGCACACAAACCAATAAACACCGGGTAGAGCGATGGCAAAATGTGGCGGGTAGCTTTGCCATACAAAACGCAGCTGCCTTGCAAGGCAAGCATCTTTTATTGGTGGATGATGTGCTTACCACTGGCGCCACATTAGAGGCTGCAGCCAGTATGCTTTTACAAATACCCTCCGTTACCGTTAGTATTGCCACTGCAGCCGTTGCATCTAAATAAGCAGCGCCCGCTGAATAAAAAATTACAGTTATTTTTGATGATGCTTTGCAACTACCGTATACTAATTAATAAAGCTGGTTGTTATTTTTTTTGTACAATGCTCGCTGCCTTTTTGCTGGCATCTTGCACTAAAGACGATTTTAATACCTCGGCAAATGCTGGCCTTAACACTAGTACAACCCTTGTAAAGTTTGATACGGTATTTACGAGTATCGGCTCGGTAACACAATCTTTTACAATTACCAATCCCAATAATCAAAAACTGTTGCTAAGCTCCATCCGGCTGGCCGGTGGTAACAGCTCACCTTATAATATCAATATTAATGGCATCCCCAATGCTCAAGCGGATAATATAGAAATAGCCGCAAAAGACAGCATCTATATATTTGTTACCGTACGCATCAATCCAGATCTTGCAGAGCTGCCTTTTTTGGTGCAGGATAGTATTGAAATTGCTTACAATAATAATAAGCGGTATGTGCAACTGGAAGCGTACGGACAAAATGCCAACTTTTTACGCAATGCAGTGATCACCGAAAATCGTACCTGGAACAACCGGCTGCCTTATGTAATATTGGGCGGCCTGCAGGTGGATACCAATGTGGTACTAACGGTGGATGCCGGTTGTAAAATTTATTGTCATGCAGATGCGCCCTGGCTGGTGGATGGAACGTTGATAGTGAATGGCACGCATGATCAGCCTGTGCTTTTTACAGGCGACCGGTTAGATGAAGATTATAAAGACTTACCCGCCAGCTGGCCCGGCATATATTTTAGGCAAACCAGCAAAAACAACCTGCTAAATTTTGCTGTTATTAACAATGCCTACCAGGCTGTAGTAGCTGAGTATTATGCCAGTAATGGCTTTTATAAATTAACCATGCAGCAGTGTACGGTAAACAATGCTTTTGATGCCGGCTTACTGCTGGTAAATACCAGCGTAGATATCAATAATAGCCTTATTAGTAATTGCGGCAACAATATAAATATAGTGTTAGGCGGCAATTATGTGTTTACCAATTGCACTGTACCCGGCTACTCCTCGTATGTACCCCATAAAAAACCGGTATTACAAGTAAGCAATGCAGCATTACAAAATTCAATATTGCTTACAGCAGCAATACAAGCCACTTTTGATAACTGTATTTTTTGGGGCGAAGAAACCAATATTGTACCGGATGAAATTTTAATGGAGAAAAAAGGTGCAGATAACTATACTGTAAAATTTAATAACTGTATATACAGGGCCACAGCAGACCCTGCTTTTAGTACTATTACATCATCTATTAAAAATGTAAACCCCGGGTTTGATATAATTGAATATGCAGATCGTATCTTTAATTTTCATGTTAGCAACCCCGCTGCACCAGGTATTGATAATGGCAGGGCAACTATCTTTACCCGGGATCTTGACAACAACAGCAGGGTAGTTGGCAATGCCACTGATATTGGCTGTTACGAAAAACAATAAAATCCACCGCAGGTGGTAAACAAATTTTTTTATCAATCGTTAAGTAAAAAAAACGCACCATGTTTAAGTTATTAATTACCGCAGCCATTTTTTTATCATGTGCCAACCATAACAACCAGGCTGCACTTACCAATGTAGCAAATATGCCTGCAGCCGCCAGTACGTCAATTTACGATTATAAAGTGGAGGCCTTGGATGGCGGCACAATAGATTTTGCAGCCTTTAAGGGCAAAAAAATACTAATTGTAAACACTGCTTCCAAATGTGGCTACACCCGCCAGTACCAGGGGTTAGAGGAGTTGTATAATAAATACAAAGACAAGTTGGTAATTGTGGGTTTTCCGGCCAATAACTTTGGAGGGCAAGAGCCCGGCAGCAACACCGAAATAAAAGAGTTTTGCAAAAAAAACTATGGCGTAAGTTTTACAATGGCGGCCAAGGTTTCGGTAAAAGGCGATGATACTGCACCCATTTACAAATGGCTATGTAGCAAAGCTGAAAACGGTGTGCTGGATGCAGAAATAAAATGGAACTTTAATAAGTTTTTGATTGATGAAAATGGCAAAATGCTACACTATTTTCCCAGTAGCGTAGAGCCTATGAGCGAAGAACTTACCAGTAAATTGTAATTTGATAAAAATACTGATGGCCATCCCGTTAATCACTAACCGGATGGCTTTTTTTATTTTACTTTGCAGCCCATGCAATTCAGCAATATCACCGGTCAGCAGCAGGTAAAACAGCACCTGGCAGAAATGGTACAGCAAAACAGGCTTAGCCATGCCCTGTTGTTTTTAGGTAAAGAAGGTAGCGGAGCCCTTGCGCTGGCGCTGGCATTTGCCCAATATATTGTATGCGAAAAAGTAAATGGCACCGCCGCCCCCGCTGGCCCCTCGCTATTTGCCGATGAGCCTGCCACGCCAACAGCTGCCTTATACGACTCCTGTGGCCAATGCCCTGCCTGTATCAAATCTGCCCAACTTGTACATCCCGATATACACTATGCTTACCCTGTAATTAGTAAAAAACCGGGTGATAAACCAGTAAGTACAGATTATATACAGCCCTGGCGTGAGTTTGTAAAACTGCATATACACGGCAATGTATTCGATTGGCTTCAATATATAGGGGCAGAAAATAAGCAGGGCAATATTACTGCCGAAGAATGTAATGAAATTAACAGGAAGATAAGCCTAAAGAGTTTTGAAAGTGAGTATAAGGTGCTGGTAATATGGATGCCCGAGTATCTCAGCAAAAATGGCAACAAGCTTTTAAAACTGATAGAAGAGCCGCCGCCAAACACCCTGTTTGTACTAGTGGCCGAAAACGAAGAGCAAATATTGCCCACCATCCTGTCTCGTACACAGCTGGTAAAAATTCCCCGCCTTACCGATGCAGATATTGAAAATGCCCTGCAGCAAAATGCAGGTGCCAACCCTCAAAAAGCAAGGCAGGTAGCAGCCCTCAGCGAGGGTAATTACCGGGAGGCCCTGCAGCTGCTGCAACACGAAGATGATGACTGGCAGGCCGTATTAAGAGAGTGGCTAAACTTAATTGTAAAGAAAAATTTGCCCGGCCAGGTTAAGTGGGTAGACGAAATAAGTAAGCAAGGCCGTGAAAAACAAAAGCAGTTTTTAAAATATTTTAATCACCTGCTCGAAACCGCCATACGGGTAGGCCTAATGGGCGATGCAATCATAAACGAAACGGCCAGCAGCGAGCTCGACTTTGCCAACCGCCTCAATAAACTATGTGGCATTGCCCAGCAACAAGCCATCATACAAGAGCTGGATAATGCCAGTTATTATATCGAACGCAACGCCAATTCCAAAATGCTCTTTCAGGCGCTCAGTATTAAGTTGTACCATATTATTAGCAACAATTCCCTAATTTTGGCCAGATGAGGAAATGGATGGTGTAGCAGCTTAGGTTTGTAATTTGTTGTTTGCCAATAAAATTTTGTTACCGGCTTTATCAACAATATTATACATTGGTGGTGTCACTCACTTGTACATAATTACTGGCTTCAGCCTTTCAATTAATACATCAATACCGCTCCGTAACGAGCCCTGTACAAGTGTACCACACCTGTAATATCCAATATTACCCAGCCGCCAACCGCCAAAAGTCCTGCATAAATAGTATATTCATTGCTTACCAGCTTTTTGTAAAAGCTACGGCAAGGTTTTTTTGATTATTAATTATTTAATTTTTAGCAGATATGGGATGTGGAAGTTGTGGCACTACAAACGGAGCACCGGGTGGATGCAAAAGCCATGGCAGTTGCGCCAGCGGCAGCTGCAACCGTATGAATGTGTTTGATTGGTTAGCCAACCTGCCCTTTAGCGATCCGGAAAGCTCCTGCAAAGTGGTAGAAATTAGTTTTAACAATGGCTCACGTAAAGACTATTTTAGAAATACCACCCACCAGTTTTTTGAAAAAGGCGATGTGGTAGCAGTAGAAGGAGTAAACGGGTTTGATGTAGGCAGCATCAACTTAACCGGCGAGCTGGTAAGGTTGCAGCTAAAGAAAAATAATGTAAAGGAAGACAACCCGGAGATGAAAAAAATACTCCGCCGGGCCACAGAAACCGATTTGCTTAAACTAAAAGAAACTAAAAAAAGAGAAAAAGAGGTAATGATCCGTAGCCGGGCCATTGCCAAGCAACTAAACCTCGATATGAAGGTGGCCGAAGTAGAAATACAAGCCGATGGACGCAAAGCCACCTTTTTTTACATAGCCGACGACCGGGTAGATTTTAGAGAACTGATAAAAGTATACGCCTCCGAATTTAAAGTAAAGGTAGAGATGCGGCAAATTGGTGCCCGCCAGGAGGCAGGCAAAGTAGGCGGTATAGGCAGCTGTGGCCGGGAGCTATGCTGCAGTACCTGGCTTACCGACTTTAAAAGTGTAAATACCAATGCAGCCCGCTATCAAAACCTTAGTATTAACCAGGCCAAACTAAGCGGCCAGTGCGGCCGGTTAAAATGCTGCCTCAATTACGAGTTGGATACCTACCTGGATGCATTACAGCATTTTCCAGATGATTGTGATGTTATTGAAATAGCCCGTGGGCGAGCTTTTCTTGTAAAAAAGGATATTTTTCGTAACCTTATGTGGTATACCCTGCCAGATAGCAACAAGCAATATCCCCTTACTTTAGAAAGGGTACGCAAAATAAAAACACTTAACCAGCAAGGTGTACGCCCCGATGAGTTAGAACCTGTAGAAGTAGTTAGTAAAAAGCCGGTAGAAGTAGAGCCCGTATATGCAGATGTGGTAGGCCAAATAAGCCTGCGCTCACTTGAAAAAACAAGTCGTAAAAGACGGGAGCAAGAAAAAGGGCAGCAACGCCAGGGTGGCCATCAGCCCAACCGCAGCGGGCAACAGGGGGCAGGCCACCCCAACCGTCCATCGCAGCAAAGAGGTAGTGGCAATCAACCTGCAAACCGCCAGGGTCAGCAAGCTGGTGGTGGCGGCCGCGGCAATAATACAGGGCAGCAGCGCCAGGGTGGCCATCAGCCTAACCGCAGCGGGCAACAGGGGGCAGGCAATTCCAACCGTCCACCGCAGCATAGGGGTGGCGGTAATCCTAATCGCACTGCAGGCCAGCAGCCCAACCGGGGCGACAATCCCAACCGGCAAAAACCGGGTAATAACAACAGTAATACCGATAACAAATAAAACAAGTAAAACTTATAACGTCAGGCAATAGCCTGGCGTTTTATATATTTACGGTATAATATTTAATATGTCAATCTCCGTTACTAATCTTACTAAATTATACGGTACACAAACAGCGGTTAACAATATATCTTTTACCGTTAATAAAGGCGAAATAGTAGGCTTTTTAGGTCCCAATGGTGCCGGAAAAAGCACCACCATGAAAATGCTTACCGGCTATCTGGAAAGCGATGGCGGCACCGCCATGATTTGTGGCCAAAAAGTAACCACCCATACACTGCACACCAAAAAAAAGATAGGCTACCTGCCCGAAGCAAATCCCCTTTACTTTGATATGTATGTAAGGGAATACCTGCATTTTATTGCCGGCGTACACCAGGTAACCGATGTAAAAAACAGGATTGAAACCGTAATTGCTACCGTAGGGCTTAAGCTGGAGGCCAATAAAAAAATTAGCCAGCTTAGTAAAGGTTACAAACAACGGGTAGGCATAGCAGCTGCACTTATACACAACCCCGAGGTATTAATATTAGATGAACCCACCAGCGGCCTCGATCCAAACCAGATTATTGAGATTAGGGAGGTAATAAAAAACTTAGGGAAAGATAAAACGGTGTTATTTTCCTCCCATATTTTACAAGAGGTAGAAGCGCTTTGCGATCGGGTAATCATCATCAACAGGGGTAATATTGTGGCAGATGATCGCCTGGTAAACCTGCAAAATGCCCATACTGCCGGCCAGTTTGTAATGGTAGAATTTAGTACAGCAGTGGCTGATGCCCTCTTGCAAAATATAGCTGGCGTGCAAGCGGTAAAACACCTGCAAGGGGCGGCTTACAGCCTGCAATGTGCCAATGCAGATGCCGTTAAAAAACAGTTACTTCAAATAGCCATCGATAAAAACCTCAACATCGTTTCGCTGCAAAGCGGCAGCCAAAGCCTGGAAGATGTATTTAGAGATTTAACCAAAGCTGCCGGGTAGTTTTTTTAGTAAAAAAAATTTAATAATGGCTGTTTCAAAAGCCATGGTTTGCTGCCAATCCCGGTATTTATTTAAACAATTATCACCAATACTCAAATATTGTTAAAAATTTGTGCCCCGCTGGTTTGCTGGCGTAAGCGGTATTTTGTTTCTTTGTACACCAAAATTTAGCAATCAATCAAATTATTAAACAAAGTCAATCATGAGTTACATTGCCTCCATTTATGCCCGCCAAATATTAGACAGCCGCGGTAACCCTACAGTAGAAGTAGACGTATTAACAGAAACAGAAAAATTAGGCCGTGCGGCTGTACCAAGCGGTGCCAGTACCGGTGTGCATGAAGCAGTAGAATTAAGAGATGGCAAAAAAACTTATTACGGAGGTAAAAGCGTATTAAAAGCGGTTAATAATGTAAATACAGTAATTGCCGAAAACCTGCTGGGTTGGGATGTAGCCGATCAAACGGGTATTGATGCCATGATGATAAAGCTGGATGGTACAGCTAACAAAGGCAAACTAGGCGCCAATGCTATGTTGGCGGTAAGTATGGCGGTTGCCAAAGCGGCTGCTTTGGAAGCCAACCTGCCCCTGTACCGCTACATTGGTGGTACCAATGCAAAGGTTTTGCCTATCCCCATGATGAATATATTAAATGGTGGAGCCCACGCCGATAATAAAATAGATTTTCAGGAATTTATGGTAATGCCTGTTGGTGCTACTACATTTAGCGAAGGCTTAGCATGGGGTGTTGATATTTTTCATGCGTTAAAAACTGTATTAAAGAAAAAAGGCTTTAGTACCAATGTAGGCGACGAAGGTGGCTTTGCCCCCAATATTCAAAGTAACGAAGAGGCTATCGAAACAGTATTAACGGCTATACAGGCTGCCGGTTATAAAACGGGCACTCAAATAAAAATTGCCATGGATGCTGCCAATAGCGAATTGTGGGATGCAAAAAAGAAAAAATATGTATTTCATAAAAGCAATGGCAAAGAAATGACCAGCGAGCAATTGGTGGCATACTGGGCAAGCTGGGTAAAACAATACCCCATTTGCTCTATTGAAGATGGTATGGCTGAAGATGATTGGAAAGGCTGGAAAATGTTAACAGAAGCAGTAGGCAACAAATGCCAGCTGGTAGGTGATGATTTATTTGTTACCAATGTAGATCGTTTGGGAAAAGGCATTAATGAAAATATTGCCAACGCCTTACTGGTAAAAGTTAACCAAATTGGTACCATTACAGAAACCATCAATGCGGTAAGTATGGCACAAAACAATGGGTACAATACCATTATGAGCCATCGCAGTGGCGAAACAGAAGATACTACCATTGCCGACCTTGCAGTAGCATTAAATTGCGGCCAAATAAAAACTGGTAGCGCCAGCCGTACAGACAGGATGGCCAAATACAACCAGCTTATCCGCATTGAAGAAATACTGGCAGACAGCGCTATCTATCCAAAAGGAAAGATTAAATTTGGTAAGTAATTACCAATTAATAGTATTAATGGAAAATACCACACAACAAAATAGCTTACCCAAATCTTTCCGCTGGAAGGGTTTGGGTAAGTTGTTTAAAAACAAATACCTGTTGGCCGGTTTATTCTTTTTGGTTTGGATGCTTTTTTTTGATCCTAAAGATGTAGGTGCCGAACTCCAAAAATGGGGTAAATACCGTGAGCTGCAAGCCAGCGAAGCACATTTAGTGAAAAAAATCAGCGAAACCAGGAGTGAATTAAAAGAATTGAAGAACAATGCCCAAACCATTGAAAAATATGCAAGGGAAAAGTACCTGATGAAGAAAGACAATGAAGACCTTTTTGTAGTAGAAGCCCCCAAAACCAACAATTAATTAATCCTCATACAATATTCAGTATCAGTGGCCGTTTATAGATACGGATAATTGATAATTAATTTTTTAAAACGCATTTTTTACAACTATGCACAGCTTCACACAAGAGGATCTGTTACTGTATGTATATGGTGACACCTCTGCAGATCAAACCGCAGCTATTAGGCAAGCGTTAGAAGTGGATTGGAAATTAAAAGAAGAGTATGATGCACTGGTTTCTGTACAGCAACAGCTTTCAGAAATACAGCATACTCCCAGAAAAAAGGCCATTGATTTTATCCTGGCTTATGCAGGCAAGCCTGTACAGGAATTATCGGGTCAGGAGGGCTGATTTGGTTTTCATAATCAACTAATTACGTCCCCCGACCATTTATCGGGGGTTTTTTTATGACGAAAAAACAGCGTTATCAATTTATAATTGACTATTTCCTGGCCAATACACCCAATGCCGAAACTGAATTGTTGTACGATAATCCATTTCAGCTACTGGTGGCCGTTATTTTATCGGCACAGTGTACCGATAAAAGGGTAAACCTCACCACTCCGGCTATCTTTCAAAAGTACCCGGATGCTCAAAGCATGAGTGAGGCAAGTTTCGATAGCCTTTTTTCAATCGTAAAAAGTATATCGTACCCCAATAACAAAACAAAACATTTAATTGCTATGGCCAATATGTTGCTGCAGCAGTTTGATGGTAAAGTACCAATGACGGTAGAGGAATTAGTAAAACTGCCTGGGGTAGGCCGAAAAACTGCCAATGTAATTACCTCGGTAATTGATGAGCAACCAAATATGGCAGTTGATACACATGTATTTAGGGTTAGTGCTAGGATAGGGCTCACCACCAATGCCAAAACAACCCTGGCGGCAGAAAAACAATTGATACAACATATACCAGCAATGTATGTGCACAAAGCCCATCACTGGATAATATTACATGGCCGATATATATGTACTGCACGCAGCCCAAAATGCAGCAATTGCGGTATAAGCAGTGTCTGTAAATTTTATAATAATAAATCAAAAGATAAAAGATAATTCAGGATTTATCGTTTTATTTGTAAATATTGAATTTTCGCCACATGTGTGGTAGCTTTTTTAAGAAACCCCCTCTTAATGAAACGCATGAAAAGAACAATCTATTTAGTGGCTGCGTTTTTGCTTTTTTTGCTTTCTGCAAACAAGTCGGTTGCACAGTATTACTTTTATAATAACTCTCATTACGATTCCCCGCTGATGTTTGAGTTTGGCGCTTCTGTAGGAGCGATGAACTGCCTTACGGATGTAGGTGGGCGCAGTGGCTTAGGCAAAAAATTTGTAAAAGATCTTAACATGGGTAACACCCAGCTAAACGGTAGCATTTACCTTACTGCTACTTATAAAGAAAAATTTGCTTTGCGGCTAGAGGGTAGTTTTGGTAAAATAAAAGCATTTGATAGCATTTTAAGTAATGTTAAAGACAACTCCCAGGGCCGTTACGAACGAAACCTTAGTTTTCAAAGTAAAATATCAGAAATATCGCTGGTGGCAGAAATACACCCTTTATTCATTTTTGTGGATTGGGTAAGCAGAGACCAGGAGCCACCCTATTTTTCGCCGTACCTAGTAGGGGGTATCGGTTTCTTTTCTTTTAATCCGCAAGCAAAATCAAGAACGGGTAAGTTTGTAGACTTGCAGCCCTTAAGCCTCGAAGGACAGGGCTTTGCAGAGTACCCAACCCGTAAAACATACAGCCTTTCTCAAATCAATTTTCCTTTGGGTGCCGGTGTACGCTACGAGCTGTCTCCTAGTTTAAACCTTCGGGCCGAATTTTTATACCGCAAACTCAGTACCGATTACCTAGATGATGTAAGCACCCGGTATGTTGATCCTTCTTTATTTTCCAGCTATTTATCTGGTACGCAATTACAGGATGCACTCGATTTGTCATCCAACCAGCGTACAAACAATGGCCCGGTAAGTTTTCAGTACCGAAAATCTGAAGGTGGTATTCGGGGCAATCCTAAAAATGATGACGCCTACTTTACGTTTAACTTAAAAATTGGTTTCACTTTTGGCAGAGAAAGCAGGTAAATAATTATACAGTTTGTTGTTGTAAGCATATTACTTAAAGCGCCCGTTTATAAACGGGCGCTTTAAGTAATATAATATTATTGAGTAAAGGGTTGGTGTTAATTAGTAGTAACAGGAGGTGGCGGTGGAGCCACAGGGGGTGTGGGATGCTTGCTTGTTTTACCTCTTTTATCGATTGGCGGCGGCGGAGGAGGAGGTGGGGGTGGCGGCGGAGCAGGGATTTCCGTAACCGGCGGCGGCGGTGGTGGTGGTGGCGGTACTGCTTTTTTGCTGCTTTGGGCATATAGCTGTACCGATACCAGTACAACCACTGCGATAATGATTGTTTTTTTCATAACTAATTTTTTTAATACAGATGCAGCCCACGGGTTATTCCATAAAAAATCCCGCCGGTAAGGCGGGATTGTGCAGTTGGTTTCGGTAAACTACTAATGTAAATTTAAACCTTGGTCTAGTAATTCAATTTTGGAACTCGTTCTGGTGTGCCAAAATCATAAAAAAATAAGCAGTTGGGAATATGACAAGCAACTTTTACCGAATGCTGCATTCAACTAAAAAAAATTATTAATTTTTAAAAATTGCCCCAAAAACAGTGTTCCGCATCCTAAAATAAGCGTGGCCTGTTGCTAAATCATGTAAAAGCCTTGCGGCCTGTGCAGGTTAGTGCTCCGTTAACGGGTTTATTGTTTGGTAAATAGTAAATTGCATCAATTTTATATCATGCTGAGTATTTGCAAAAAAGAGCTTCAACAGTTTTTTAGTAACCTTACCGGCTATATTGCCATCATCCTGTTTTTATTGGTTAACGGGTTGTTTTTATTTGTACTAAAAGACAGTAATATTTTTGATTTTGGCTACGCCTCACTCGATCATTTTTTTGATCTTGCCCCCTGGATACTGGTTTTTTTAGTGCCAGCCATCGCCATGCGGTCTGTAGCCGACGAAATAAAGAGTGGAACATTTGAAATTTTACGTACAAGACCACTTACCTGTACTCAAATTGTGTGGGGCAAATACCTGGCAATTTTGCTAGTTATTTTATTTATTATCGTACCCACATTTGTATACATTATTACCATTAAAAGCCTTAGTGCCTCGGGTACAATAGATGGTGGAGGTATTGCAGGCAGCTATATTGGCTTATTTTTTTTGGCGGCTGTTTTTGCTGCCATCAGCCTGTGCTGCAGCAGCTTTACCAACAATGCAGTTGTTGCTTTTTTGCTAAGCGCTTTTGCTTGTGTTACTTTATATTTTGGGTTTAATGCGGTAAGCAAACTAGCCGCTTTTTCGGGAGGGGCCGATTATTTTATCGAAATGCTGGGCATTGATTTTCACTATCGTAGTATGAGCCGTGGATTAATCGACAGCAGGGATATAATTTATTTTGCCAGCCTCATCTTTCTCTTTTTGCTGATTACTGTACAAAATCTGAAAAAACGTTAAGCCATTCAATCCAATGAAATTTTCATCTGCCAAAATATTGTTGCCGGTTGTTATTGTAGTATTACTGGTTGTAAACTGGCTTGCCTCCCGTTTTCACACACGGGTAGATTTTACCAACGAAAAAAGATTTACACTTTCCGGCTCTACCAAATCAATTTTAAAAAACCTGGAGGGCACGGTGGATATTACGGTATTACTTACCGGGGATATCAAATCGGAGTTTAAAAAACTGTCTACCAGTACAAAAGAGTTATTGGAAAATTTTAAAAATTACGGCGGCAATAAAATTCAATATCGGTTTGAGTTACCCGCCGATGGGGTAAACGATTCTTTAAAGGCCGTAATTTACGATTCGCTGGTAGCCATGGGCTTGCGGCCTACCAACCAGCAGGTACAGGTAAAAGAGGGCGAGGGAAAAAACCAACGGCAGGTATTTCCGGGTGCAATAGTGCAATACCAGGGCAAAAGCATTGCGGTAGATTTACTGCAGGGCCAGGTACAAAAAAGTGTGTTTAATTCTGATGACCTGCTGGACAAACAATCGCTTAACAGTGCCGAAGCCCTGCTGGAATTTAAATTTGCCAATGCTATACAAAAACTTACCCAAAGCCAGGTGCCCATTGTAGCGTACGCTTACGGTAATGGTGAGCCGGAGTTTGGATACCCGCCAGTAAACAGCGTTTTTGAAACACTGGGTCGCAATTTTATTGTAGACACTGTAAACATACGCAGTCAACCAGTTATTTCGGCCGATTATGCGGCCGTGGTAATAGTAAAACCTGTTGAACCTTTTAGTGATGATGATAAATTTAAGCTTGATCAATATGTAATGAATGGGGGAAGGCTATTGTTATTTATAGATGCATTGTATGCCGAAAGAGACAGCCTGCAAAATGGAGAATTGATAGCTTATGCCCGTGACCTTAATTTAAACGACCTTTTGTTTAAATATGGAGCAAGGATTAATACCGACCTGGTGGCAGATAAGCACAGCGATAAAATACCTGTAGAAGTAGGTAGCCTCGGCGGACAAAGTCAAAAGCAATTGCTACCCTGGCCTTATGCTCCATTACTGCAACCCGGCTCAGATAATGTGATTGTAAAAAACCAGGCAGATGTTTTGGGCCAGTTTGTAAACTCCATCGATACGGTAGAAGCAGCGGGCATTACAAAAACTATTTTACTCTCTTCTTCTGCCAATGCCTATACCATGACAACGCCGGCCCGTATACAGCTTAACAGCCTGCAAACGGAAGACGCTGTGGAGCGGTACAATAAAAAATATATACCTGCCGCCGTACTGCTCGAGGGTAATTTTACCAGCTTGTATGCCAACAGGGTTAGCCAGCAACAACTGGCATCTTTACAGGCCAATGGGCAGCAATTTGTAAAGCAA
Source organism: Bacteroidota bacterium (assembly GCA_039796475.1). Classification (GTDB taxonomy): domain Bacteria; phylum Bacteroidota; class Bacteroidia; order Chitinophagales; family Chitinophagaceae; genus Ferruginibacter. Next base: position 20,250 of record JBDKJT010000024.1, read on the forward strand.
AGTACTGTGCCCGGCAAAATCATTGTGGTAAGCGATGCCGATTTGGTATTAAACCAAGTGTCAGAAACCATTGGGCCCTTGCCCATGGGCGTTAATAAATACACCAAAATTCAGTATGCCAACAAAGATTTCTTTTTAAACAGCACAGAGTACCTCGCCAATAAAAATAACATACTGGATGCCCGTGCTAAAGACTATACTTTGCGGCTGCTGGATGTAAAAAAAACGACAGATGAACGCAGCTTTTGGCAAGTTGTTAATATTGCGATACCAGTTTTGCTGGTAGCCTTATTTGCCCTGTTATATCAATGGCGGCGCAAAAAAAAGTATACCAGATAATAGGCTTGCCCGGTAAGGACACAGCTTTATCTTTTTGTAAATTTTCAAACTCATTCAATGAACACTACCCAGGTAACGTATTTAGTATTTGGTATTGTGGTAATACTTGCCCTGGTGTTTGACCTGGGCTTACTTAGTAAAAAAAACACCGTTGTAAGTTTGCGTACCGCATTAAAACAAACTTTTTTTTGGGTAGCATTGGCCCTCGGTTTTTTTGTGTTTATGTGGGTAGAAAAAGGCCAGGGGCCTGCACTAGAGTACCTAAGTGCTTACTTGATGGAGTGGAGTTTAAGTATCGATAATATTTTTGTGTTCATTCTTATATTTTCTTCATTTGGGGTAAAAGAAAAGTTTTATGGCCGGGTGCTGCTCATAGGCATATTGATGGCCATTGTTTTTAGGGTAATATTTATAACGGTGGGGGTTGCCCTTGTAGATCGGTTTCATTGGATACTGTATGTGTTTGGCGTTTTCCTGGTATATACCGGGTACAAAATGTTTGTATCTAACGAAGATGAAGAGTTTGATCCACACAACTCCAAAGTATACAAGTTTATGAAAAAGTTTTTGCCATTAACTTCCAGCGATGGCGATGGTAAATATGTGCTTACCGAAAATGGCAAACCTGTATACAGCTCCTTATTTGTAGTGGTGGTATTGCTGGCAGCCATCGACCTTGTTTTTGCATTAGATTCAATCCCGGCCGTAATGGGCATATCCAGGGATAAACTGGTAATATATACTTCTAATATTTTTGCAGTATTGGGTTTGCGAAGTTTGTTTTTTTTACTCAGGGGTGCGGTATCCAAATTTGATTACCTGCAGCAGGGTATAGCCATTGTGCTGGTGTTTATAGGGGTAAAAATGCTGGCCGAGCATTGGATAAACAAGGTGCTTGATAAAAATATCCAGGTGTTTATTTCGTTGGGTGTTATTATGCTTTGCATTAGTGGCTCGGTTTTCTACTCTATATTTATGAAGAAGAAAGGAGTGCCTCAAGATGTGGAAACAGAATAAAATAACAGCTTGTATTCTATCACTCAAATAGCAACCATTACTGGCGCTACTACCTTGCAGCAGCAAGCCGATAGTGCTATTGAGCAGTTGTTGCTCGATAGCCGTAAGCTACTTTTTCCGGCCACCTCATTGTTTTTTTCTTTAGGCGGTCCACGCCGTTCGGGCAACTTATTTATTAAAGAGCTTTACCAAAAAGGCGTACGCAATTTTGTGGTGGATACTACTTTTGTTAGCGCAGATTGCAGCCAGTATCCACTGGCCAATTTTATACAAGTACCCGCTGTTTTACAAGCTTTACAACTACTGGCTGCCCACCACCGCCATCGTTTTTCGCTGCCCATTATTGGTATTACCGGCAGTAATGGCAAAACCATAGTAAAGGAGTGGTTGCACCAGCTATTGCAATCAACATATACAATAATACGTAGCCCTAAAAGCTACAACTCACAGGTAGGTGTACCCCTTAGCGTATGGGGTATAGGCCAGCAGCATACATTGGGTATTTTTGAGGCAGGCATATCGCAACCTGGCGAAATGGAGCAACTGCAAAAAATAATTGACCCTCAGTGGGGTATTTTTACCAACATTGGAGAGGCTCATAGCGAAGGCTTTGCCAGTATAACTGATAAAGTAGCCGAAAAAATAAAACTGTTTAGCGATACAAGGGTAGTTTTTTATTGCAAAGATGAAGAGTTGGTGGATGATGCCATGCTGCAATTGCAGCAACAAACCAATTGTGCCGTGTGCACCTGGGGCAAGCATCCGCAGGCTACCCTGCATATTACTGCCATACAGGTGCAGCCATTTAATACCGTTATTAAAGCACTTTACCAGCAGCAAAAAATTAGCATTGCCATACCATTTACAAATGATGCGGCCATAAAAAATGCCATTACCTGCTGGGGGGTATTGTTGTACATGGGCATTAATAACGATGTAATTGCCGCAGGCATGTTGCTGCTAAAGCCGGTAGAAATGCGGCTCGAAATGAAAAAAGCCATTAATAACTGCTCGGTAATAAACGATAGCTATAGTGCCGATGTTACCTCATTAAGTATGGCGCTTAATTTTCTACAGCAGCAACAGCAACATCCAAAGCATACAGTTATCATCAGCGATATTTTGCAGAGTGGTAAAAAAAGTGTTGAATTATATAAAGAGGTGGCAGCCATCCTGCAGCAAAAAGGTATCGGCCGTTTTATAGGTATTGGGCCCGAGCTCTGCAAAAACCAGGATGCTTTTGCCGGTATTGCCCAAACAAATTTCTTTTCGTCTGTTGCAGATTTTAAACAACATTTTCATACACTGCATTTTTACAACGAAACCATTTTACTAAAAGGTGCCCGGGTATTTGAGTTTGAACAAATCAGCCATTTGCTGGAAGAAAAAGTACATCAAACCGTACTGGAAATAAACCTTGCAGCGGTAACGCATAATCTTAAGCAATACCAGCAATTATTGCAACCCGGGGTTAAGTTAATGGCGATGGTAAAGGCCTTTAGCTATGGCAGTGGCAGCTACGAAATAGCCAGCCTGTTGCAGTTTCATAAAGTAGATTACCTGGCTGTGGCCTTTGCTGATGAGGGAGTGGCCTTACGCAAATCGGGTATCACCCTGCCCGTAATGGTAATGAGCCCCGATGAAAATACATTTGATGTAATGGTGCAATACAACCTTGAGCCAGAGTTGTACTCTTTTGATATATTATTGTTGTTTAAAGAATACCTGTCGGCAGCAGGCATAGATAATTATCCCGTACATATTAAATTGGATACCGGTATGCACCGCCTCGGTTTTGAGGTGCAGGATATGCCAAGGCTGCAGCAATTACTAAAAGGCCAGCCCTGTTTTAAAATACAATCTGTTTTTTCTCACCTTGTAGCCAGCGACAACCAACAACACGACAATTTTACCCTTGAGCAAGCCAACTTGTTTAATACCTGTTGCGGCTTGCTTCAGCAAGTGCTGCCTTATCCTTTTATCAGGCATATCAGCAATACCTCTGGTATAATGCGGCATCCACAATTACAGTACGATATGGTACGGTTGGGTATTGGCTTATACGGGGTAGATAGCCACCAGCCTATGCAGCAGCAACTGCAAAATGTTACCACTTTAAAAACCACCATCGCTCAAATAAAAGAAGTAAAGGCCGGCGAATCTGTTGGATATAACCGTGCCGGTATTTTACCACACAATGCCAGCATTGCTACGGTACGAATTGGCTACGCCGATGGCTACCCCAGGATATTGGGTAATGGTAAAGGAAAAATGCTGCTTAAGGGTAAGCTGGTACCGGTGGTAGGCAATGTGTGTATGGATATGACCATGATAGACATTACTGGTACAGGTGCTACTGAAGCCGACGATGTTGTGGTATTTGGCGCCGGCCTTCCGGTAAAAGATGTTGCACAATGGGCCGGTACCATCGCCTACGAAATTTTGGCCGGCATTTCCCAGCGGGTAAAAAGAGTGTATTACGAGGAGTAATAACATTAGCACTTATTTCAATGCTTTTTTATACTGTTCGCAATCTTGAACACAAGGTTTGCCCCAGCAGCTAACCTTCTTGCTGCTTGTAACGGTTGCAATTTTTTTTAAAAAATGAGTAAAAAATATACCAGCAGTTTTTATAGGCTGGTATGCAACAACGGCTGTTGTTTTATACAGCAGGCAGCCTTTTTGGCTATTGTAAATCTATTATCTTTGCCCCCATTATGAAATCGAGAACTGTAATATTACTGATTGCATTGGTAGTGCTGGCCGATCAGGCGCTAAAAATATATATCAAAACAAATTTTTACCTGAATGAGTCTCATCATATGATGGGCAATTGGTTCCTCCTGCATTTTGTAGAAAACGAAGGCATGGCCTATGGATGGAAGTTTGGTGGCAATGCCGGTAAAATGCTGCTCACCCTGTTTAGATTGGGGGCAGTAATATTTGGTGTGTGGTATTTACGCAGTGTTATCCAAAAAAAATACCACCGGGGCTTTATTGTTTGTGCCTCCCTCATATTTGCAGGCGCACTGGGCAACCTGATAGATAGTATGTTTTACGGGATGATTTTTGAGGAAAGTGTGCCGGGCAGTATGCAGGCTGCTAAAATGTTTCCTGCACATGGCTATGCCGGTTTTTTGCATGGCAAAGTGGTAGACATGCTATATTTTCCAATAATAAGTGACGCTCATTTTCCTAATTGGGTGCCAGTGTGGGGTGGGGATGAGTTTGTTTTTTTCAGGCCCATATTTAACATAGCAGATGCTTCTATTTCTGTAGGCGTAATTACCCTGCTTATTTTTCAGAAAAAGTTTTTTAAAATGCCCGATGAACAGCAAAATAATACGGTAGAAACCAATGCAGTGGTAAATGATGATGTGCAGGTATCGTAAAATACATTCAATTAAATGATATTAAAAAGCCCGGTAACCAAAGGTTACCGGGCTTTTTAATAGGATAAACCTGAGTACTATTTAAAATAATTTACTGTGCAGTCAAATTTTGTTTCGCCCAAGCCCAGCTCGGCAGCTGCAGCGTTGCTTAGTCGGATAAGCAGCCCGTTGTTTTGGCTGATATCGGGTAATAAATCCAACACCTTTGCATAAATACTTTTGTTATTGGCAGTTACTTTTATAATAGTGCCCGGTGCTGCAGTATTGTGCAGGCAATAATATTTGCCATCCTCCCATCCACTGGTACTTTTAAAAATTGCGCCATTACCCATTTCGCTGCTCATTGATGCATTACGGCTTTGCTGCTCGTAGGCCGGCTTAAAAAAACCGCCATTAAAATTTTTACTTTCTCTTCGGGTAACTACGGTTTCTTTTTTAACCACCGGCACTACCACAGGTTTGTCGGCTGTTTCTTTTTGCACTTCAGCCGGCTTTACTTCTACGGTATTTTGTTTGGCCGGGTTTTTTACCACGGGCAATGTTTCGTTGCTAATATCGGGTTTAACTTCATTTACCACCGCAGTTTTAGTGGTTTCTTGTTTGGCTGCCGGTGCTACTTGTTTGCCACCTGCCGCCAATGCCGATAACTCTTTTTTTACTTTTAAATAACCTACAATTAGCTTACTGCCATTGCCTAAGGCATCGCCTTTAATATTGTTCCACTCTTTTATCGACTCTACGGGTACTTTATTAAAATTGGTGCTAACCCTGTATAATCCTTCTTTTTCTTTAATCGTATAATATACGGGTACCAGCGCCTCATCGGCAGCAGCCGTATTGCTTTGTACAAAGTTGCCGGGGGTTAATGGTATTTTAATGGTTTGATGCAGGCTCAGCCCATTTTCCAGTACAAGGTTATTAAATGGGGCAATTTCTTTTGGACTGATATTGTACAACCGGCCAATACTGTAATAGTTTTCTTTAGCGGCAACGGTATGGGTAAGGTATAGCCCCGGCATAACACCTTCTATTTGTAATTGCTTTTGCTGTGCAGCAAGCGCAAAAGGGATACAGAGTAATATAGCCAGTAAACACTTCATGCTTAAAAATTTTGCTTCGCAAAGATGAGAAAATTAGTTGGTTGTATTGTTGTTAACTACTTTATAAAGTTAAAATTAAACAACAAACGTGCCGGCGTATTGCATGGGCTACTTGTGCAAAATGCGCCACTCTTTAGGATAATAATTGTTAGCCCGGTTAGCTAATATTTTTATCCATCCCAGCGCCAGCTGGTTATACTTTACCAATGCCCAGCCCTTTGCTGTAGTGTGGGGCACTATATCTTGCTTACGCAGGTATTGCAGGGCGGTATCTTTATCAACAGTAATAGCGGCTACGCCATTATTAATAATATTGCTGATGGCCAGCTCGTGGCCGGGTATTAATGCTTCTCTTACCAACGTGCCGGTATTGATGCCCGCTTTTTTTATATACAGGTTATTTTGTATGGCAAGCAGCTGCTGCTCCAGTGGTTTGGGAAATGCCAGTACCCAATCTTGCTGCTGTATAAAAATATGTGCTGTTGTATTAGCCACCCAGGCATTAAGGCTACTTATTTGCTTGCTGGTAAGTTTTTCTATTTTATTTTTTTGCTTGCCATGTTGGTATTGTTGTAAGCCCTCGATTTTTTTGAATGCGGCAATAAAAAATCCTTCGCCCCTTACCTGATCGGGGTAAAAGCGGTAGCCGCTGGCATTATGCACGGGCGATGCAGTAGTAACAATACCCCAGCCGGTGGGTACGCTTAAGGTGATACCCTGCATTTGTTGTGTTTCTACCAGCCAATCGGTAATGGCTTCATCTTCTTCAGCCGAGTAAGAGCAGGTGGCGTATATAAGTGTACCACCTTGCTTTAATGCCGGCAATACATCGGCCAATATCCGCTGTTGCCGCTGGCTGCAAAGGGCTACATTTTGCAAGCTCCACTCATTTACGGCATCCATATCTTTTCTAAATAAGCCACTGCCGCTGCAGGGGGCGTCTACCACTATTACATCAAAAAAACCTGGCAGTCGCTGAAAATCCCGGGGGTCGTTATTGGTTACAATTACATTAGCAGCGCCCCATTTACTCATATTTTCGGCAAGGATAGCAGCCCGGGGTTTAATCACCTCGTTGCTTACCAATAAACTTTGCGGATGAATAAGCGATTGCAGCAGGGTAGATTTTCCACCGGGCGCAGCACATAGGTCAAGCACATGTAATGGTTGGGTTACATCAGTTGTTTGCAGCAATGCCTGCTCTACAAACATACTGCTGGCATCCTGCACATAATAGGCACCTGCATGAAACAGCGGGTCTGTAATAAAAGAAGGCCGCTGCTGCAGGTAGTAACCCTGGCCCGACCAAGGTACTTTTTGTAAAAATGGCAGGTGTTGCTGTAGTATGCCGGCATTGGTTTTGGCAGCATTTACCCGTATTGCCGTAACCTGTTCGCCTGATTGATGCACTGCTTCAAAACCTGGCTCGTTAAAGCCGGTGCAATGCTGTATGCTTTGTATAAAACCTGGAGGAAATAACACTCAATAATTTGCTTGATAAAAAATAATACAAGGGCTGAAATAACGCTGTAAAAATGCAGTAAAATATTTACACAAAATAATTTTGACAACCAACTGTCAGCAGCTATTTTGTGCAGCGTATTTACTACAGCCTGCTACATTTATGTAATTGTTTTTTAAACAGCATCTATTCAGTTAAAATATAAAATATGAAACCAATCAATTGCATTAAAATGGCTTTTTGCCCTTTAGTATTGCTGATGAGTTGTACCGCATCTAAAAAAACTACGCAGCCAGAGGGTAGCCAGGCTGGCAGCTTGCTTTATGCCAACGAATGGAAGCTAACGGAGTTGCAGGGCGAGCCGGTAAGCGCCGATAGCAGGGCTTACCTGGCATTTGCAAATGATGCAGAAACCCGGGTTACCGGGCATACCGGCTGTAATCGCCTGAATGGTTCGGTTGTGTTAACAGGAGCAAGTAGTATAAAGTTTGGCCCTGCAGCTGTTACCCGGATGGCTTGCCTTGATGGTAAAGTAGCTGAAACCGAAAGTAAATTACTGGCCGCTATTAATAAAGCCGAAAGCTGGAGTGTTAAGGATGGAGTGATGCAATTAAGCGATGGCACAACAGTGTTGGCAAAATTTAAGGCCCAAAAACCCCTTACCGCAGCAGAGGCCCTTTTAAATGGAGCCTGGGAGCTCACCTATATAGCTGGCCCTAAAATAGCTTTTGATGGATTGTTTCCAAATAAAAAACCCACCATCGTATTTGATTTGCCAAAAGATCAGGTAAGCGGAAACGGTGGTTGCAACGGGTACAGTGCCAAAGCTATGGTAAACGGTACCAAGCTTACTTTTGGTGATGCCCTCAGTACCATGATGGCTTGTGAGGGCAATGGCGAGCCTTTATATTTTAAAACATTAAAAACAGTTACGGGCTACCGTTTTGAAGATGATAACAAAACCCTGCTGATGCTGGTAAACGAATTGCCGGTATTAAAATTTGTAAAAAAATAGTAAAGCAACCAGTTAACTGCTGTAAAGTTTTTGTAAGCAGCTTTGTTGTAATAAAAAAATCCCTGCCAGTTTATGGCAGGGATTTTTTATAGCAACTATCAAAATGTTATTGCGTCAATTGCTTGTAACCAATAAGCTGTATGCCTCTTTTTTTTATTGCTGCTTTAACGGCTTCGTTGGTATATAGGTCGGTAACACCCTGCCTGTCTGCCGCCACATTTTCGTAGCCGATATGATGTATGGCTTGCAACTCCTGGTTGTTAAGCCCGGGGTGGTCTACAAAAAGATAGGTATTGCCATCTTGCAGTTTATTCAGCATGCTGATAAAGCTTTTTATTTTTTCATCAGCTGTTTTAGCCGGCCCATCATATGTAGTATATTTTACAGCATGTTCACCCAGGTCTATATCAATTTGATATTCCTTGGCCAGTTTTTGGGTAAGCGCTTTTACAGCCGGGTTAATATCGGTACAGCCCATGTGGCCAGAAATATGGGTGATGCCGGGTATTAATTTTTTGCCCAATTCTATTTGTGCCCTAAATTCTTTTTCGATATCGGCAAGCAGCCAGTTGTTTTCTTTAATAGCAGCACCCGGGTAATTTTTATTAGGAAAAACCATCGGGTAAAAATAACCATTGCTATCCCGCAGGCTGGCACAATCGCTCAGCGGCCGCCATTTTACATTATCCCATTCGCTGGTGATGGCCAGGTGAATGCCAATATCGCTGCCCGGGTTTTGCTGCAGCAGTTTTACTGCTTCCGGAAACCAGGGCGATGGCACAATCACTTCAATAGACGTTTGTATGCCATTTTTAAAACAATCTATCAAGGCAATATTCCCGGCATGTGCATAGCCCATATCATCACCTCTTACAATCAGGCGGGGTGGGTGCTGTGCTTGCACTGCTTGCATGATAAGCAAGCAAAAGCTTAGTATAAAAAAGTGTTTCATCCAGTTGTTATTTTTTACTTATTTAATGCCAGCCCTTCTTTTTAATTCTTCTACAGGCATATTATTAACCCTGCCCACGGGCTGTTTGCCTTTGTAAGTAATTACCCTCATTACGGTGGCATCTTGCGGCACTACTACCGGCCCGGCGTATTTTGGATAAAAAGCATCGGGGTAAGAGTTGTCGAAACTGTAATAAATATCCAGGTCATCCAATTCGGTAGTTAAGCTAACGGTAAGTTGATTGCTGCTGTTTTTAGATACTTTAAAGGTGGGGTCATACATGCTGGGTGCATATTTTACCTCGGCAATATCAAACCGTTTAAAATGATCTTGCACCCGGCTGGCAAAATTATTCCAGTTCTTTTTTGCAGCAGGTGCCCAGGCAATTTCGCTAATGGCAAAAGCCCTTGGCCACACCATGTATTGCACTTGCCGGTAGTTGTACACCTGCTCTGTCCATAAATTACCCTGTACGCCTTTTACCAGTTTTTCGTTAATGCCCTCTGAGATGGGCTCGTAAGAGTAGGTTTTGTTAAGCCGCAGCGATGCATACACTTTTGGTTCCATAATTTCATCGCTTTGCATATAATCAAGGTACACATAGGTAGTAGGGCTCATCACCACTTCGTGGCCTTTGTTAGAGGCTTCAACACCACCCTTGGTGCCCCGCCAGCTCATAATAGCTGCACTTGGCGAAACACCAGCTTCCAGTATTTCATCCCACCCCATCATTTTCTTTTTTTTGGCGTTGATGATTTTTTCTAGCCTGTTTTCAAAATAACCCTGTACTGCTTCCATACTGGCCAGTTTTTCTTTTTTCATCAGTGCTTTTATTTCGGCGCTTTTTTCCCAAAATGTTTTAAAGGTTTCGTCACCGCCCACATGTATATATTCAAAAGGAAACAATTGTGCTACTTCAGTAAAAACTTTGTCTAAAAAAACATATACATTTTCGTTACTGGGGCAAAGGTTATCATCTACCAGGGCGGTATGGGTACTCCAGTCTTTAATAGATTCACCGGAGCCTACACCGTTGTTAGCGGCAGGAGAGCAGGCCAGCTCGGGGTAGGCTGCAATAGCTGCAAGGCTATGGCCGGGCACATCAATTTCTGGCAACACTTCTACAAAATGATCTTTGGCGTATTTTACCACTTCTTTAATATCATCCTGTGTATAAAAGCCACCATAGTTACGAGGCTCCTCGGGCCGTATATCTTTAAAAGTGCCAAACTGGCCAACCCGTTTTACATTCCATGCACCTACTTCGGTAAGTTTTGGCAAGCTTTTTATTTCAATACGCCAGCCTTCATCATCTGTTAAATGCCAGTGCAGCAGGTTGTATTTATAACGGGCCATTTCATCAATAAACTGCTTTACTTCTTGCTTGGTAAAAAAGTGGCGGCTTACATCCAGCATTAAACCCCGCCAGCCAAAACGAGGATAGTCTTTTATTGTAACGGCGGGTATGCTCCATTGTATGTTGGCAACAGCAGTATTGCTTTCTATTTCTTTAGGCAATAATTGCAGCAAGGTTTGTACACCATAATACAAGCCTGCGGGCTGATTGGCTTGTATGGTGATACCAGTATTGTTTACCAATAAGCTGTAGCCTTCGTTGCCAAGGCTGGCAACGGGTTGGGTGTTTATTTGCAGGGCAATATTGGCGCCAGCCGTTTTATCTGTAAGTGATACTGTATAACCGGTAGCCGTACTTAATTTGTTTTTAAGATAAAGCGCTGGCAACTGGCTGTTTTTATCGGCGGCAATGCTAATGTTGGCGGGTAAAATGTATTGCCCCTGTTGCTGTAATAGCTCAACCGGTTGGGGGATGATAGCGATGCTGCTCTGCTGCCCCTGCACCATTGTACTGGCAAAAAATGTGAGCGCCAGGATAAACGTTTTTTTCATAATCGTTCGTTAGTTTGTAAGCGTTGAATTTACTGCATAAAATCTAATTGCCATAAATCTCTTTACATTTATAAAAACAAGCCTATGTCGATGTTATTAAACCGAAACAGCTTTGGCAATATGGCAAATGCCGGGCAAGTTATAAGCCGGGCCGAGGCGGCTGCATTATTAGCAGACTGGGTTAAAAATACCCGGTTGCAATTGCATATGAAACAAGTAGCCTGGCTGATGAAATGCTGGGCTGCAGAAAAAGAACAATTGGATGAGGCAGGCCAATGGCGGTGGGAGCTTGCTGGGTTGTTGCATGATGCAGATTGGGATCAATGGCCACAATTGCATTGCTCAAAAATTATAGAAGAGCTGGAGGCAAGAAATGTAGATCCAGAAATTATACGGGCTATAGCCAGCCATGGCCCGGCGCATTTTGGGGTACAGCCGCAAACCAATATGGATAAAATGCTATTTGCTTTTGATGAATTGAGCGGCCTTACGCATGCATACAGTTTAATGAGGCCCGGTGGCTATGCCGGTATGGAACTGAAAGGCCTTCAAAAAAGATTTAAAGAAAAAGCATTTGCGGCTACCGTTAACCGGGAGGAGATACAAGATGCCGTAAACAGAGCCGGCTTGCAATTGGATGAGCTGATGCAGTTTATTATTGAGCGGCAGGGGCAAGTAAGTTAGTAGTACTTAAAAGCAAAGCAGCTATTTTGTTAACGGGCCACTATACATTTTTTATTTCAGCTACCAGCTCCTGCAGTATTTTTTTGGCATCGCCAAAAAGCATGCTTGTTTTAGGTTGAAAAAACAACTCGTTTTCAATACCGGCGTAACCTGGCTTCATGCTGCGTTTGTTTACAATAGTGGTTTTGGCCTGCTCCACTTCCAGTATTGGCATACCATAAATAGGAGAGGTTGCATCTGTTTTTGCCGCAGGATTTACCACATCATTGGCGCCCAGCACCAACACAACGTCGGTGGTTTTAAACTCATCGTTGGCCTGCTCCATTTCCAATAATTTTTCGTAGGCAACATCTGCTTCTGCTAACAATACATTCATATGCCCGGGCATACGGCCTGCTACCGGGTGTATAGCATATTTAACTTCCACACCTTTTTCTTGCAGCGTTTTTTCCAGCTCATGGCACACATGCTGTGCCTGTGCTACCGCTAACCCATAGCCCGGAACAATAAATACTTTATTGGCATACGCCATCACCATAGCAGCATCGCTGAGCGTAATTTCTTTGTAGCTGCCCTGTGTTGTATTGTTGCCTGTGCCGGCAACTTTGGCGCCGCCAAAAGAACCGATGAGTACGTTTAATAAAGATCGGTTCATAGCCTTGCACATTAATATGGTAAGCAGGGTGCCGGCTGCACCCACCAGTATGCCACCGGTAAGCATGGCTTTGTTATCATACAAAAAACCGCCGCATGCAGCGGCCACACCTGTAAATGAATTGAGCAACGAAATTACCACCGGCATATCGGCACCTCCAATGGGTAACACGAAAAGTATACCGTAGATGATACAACTGATAAGAATGGTGTAAAAATAGATGCTGGCAATATCTGCAATCGTAACCATACGCAGCTCAAAAAAAATGGTATAGGCAGAAAGGGAGAGAATGAAAACCAATAACGCAATATTAAAAATATGCTGTCCTTTAAAACTCCTGTCTTTTATCTTACCATTTAATTTGCCCCATGCAATAATGCTGCCACCAAAAGAAATACTGCCGATAATTAAGCCTGCAAAAATGATTATAAAATGCGTAGTAAAATACTGGTTTGCCTTTAGGGTGTCCAGGCAATCGGCACATTTTATATAGTGAAAATATTTGCTGTTGAGGTGATTAAATTCTACAATCGAAATCAGCATGGCGCAGGCCCCGCCCATTCCGTTAAACAGGCTTACCATTTCGGGCATTGCAGTCATCTTTACTTTTTTTGCAGACAAAGTTCCTGCCAGCGTACCAATCAATAATCCTCCAAATATCCAAAAATGGTTACCTAATTTTTGTCCATCTTCTTCATACAAAAAAATAGTGGCCAATATGGCAATGCCCATACCTGCTGCCGCCAGCAAGTTGCCCTTTTGAGCGGTGGAGGGCTTAGACAGCATTTTTAACCCCAGTATAAAAGTTACCGAAGCAATGAGGTAACAAAGTGTAAGGATATTTGAGCCCATGGTTAATTTATTTTTTGCTGCTGCAAATTGGCGTACTTAGTTTTTTGCAACTGCTTATATAAGCGGTTGCTACTTTTTCTTTTTAAACATTTCCAGCATACGGTCTGTTACCACAAAACCTCCCACAACATTTATAGTGCCGAGTATAACGGCTAAAAACCCCAGTATTAATGCCAGGTAATTGCCGGGTTCGGCCTTGCCCATCACAATGATAGCGCCTATTATTACTACGCCATGTATTGCATTGGCGCCACTCATTAGCGGTGTGTGTAATACACTGGGCACCCTGCCTATTACTTCTATCCCTGCAAAAACCATTAGTATTACGATGTAAATAATTTGCTGGTTTTGCTGTATCCATTGTAGCATAAAGTATTCCTCCAGTCTCCCGCCGGGGAGTTTTTAATACGTAGTATTTATTTTTAAAGCATTGCTTTTACTCTGTCGTTTGTAACCATACCCTGGTGAGCAATACAAGTGCCTGCTACCAGGTCATCTTCAAAATTTAGCAAAAGGGTGCCGTCTTTGGTAATAATAAGCTGTAAAAAATTGAGTATGTTTTTACCATATAATTTACTGGCATCGCTGGGCATGCTGGCGGGTAAGTAAGAGTTGCCAACAATGCAGATACCGTTGTGCGTAACGGTGCTATTGTTTTGCGTATGCTCAGTATTGCCGCCTGTTGCGGCAGCCAGGTCAATAATCACCGATCCGCTCTTCATCAGGTACATCATTTCATCCGTAATCAAAAGGGGTGCTTTTTTGCCCGGTATCTGAGCGGTGGTGATGATGATGTCGGCCTTGGCTACACAGTCGGCAATTTTTGCTTTTTGCCGTTGCATAAAGGCTTCGCTTTGCTCTACAGCGTAGCCACCTGCTTTGCTGGCATCTGCTGCGCCCTCTACTTCAATATATTTTGCGCCGAGGCTTTGTACTTCTTCTTTTACTGCCGGGCGGGTATCAAATACTTCTACCACGGCACCTAGCCGGCGTGCTGTGGCAATGGCCTGCAAGCCGGCTACACCGGCACCGAGTATCAGCACTTTGGCTGGCGGAATACTGCCAGCTGCTGTCATAAACATTGGTAAATAGCGGGGATATAAATTGGCTGCCAGTAATACAGCTTTATATCCGGCAATATTGGCCTGGCTGCTAAGCACATCCATACTTTGTGCACGGGTGGTACGGGGCAGCATATCCATGCTAAAAATAGTGTATGATTTTTGTGCCCAGCTATTGGCGATGGCAGGCTGGTAAAGCGGCTGGTACATACCCAGCAACACAGCATTTGTTTTTAGTGCTTCGGTTATATCCGGGTAATTGAGAGATAAAATAATATCGGCTGTTTGTAACACTTGCTCACGGCAGCCAATAGCCGCACCAGCCTCTTCATATTTTTTATCGGCTGCAAAGGCATGGATACCGGCTCCGGTTTCCACCAGCATTTCGGCGTTCCATTTTTTTAGCGTAGCAATATGTTCGGGTAGCAGGGATACTCTGGTTTCGGGTTGTGGCTCTTTTAATACACCGATTATCATAGCAAAGGAATTAACTGTAATATAGTTAAAACCTTATAACAAAATGCTGCTTTGCTTTAAAATCGGGATTAAAAAAAACGATGCCGATAAAGAAGAGGTCGATGCTAAGTGTAACAGCAGGATGATCTTTTATTTGTGCCCAGGCAGCTTCCATTTCTGCACTCCAGTGTATATCGTCAAATATCAATATGCTGTTGCGGTTAGTGGCGGGTAGCAGTTGGGTAAAATAATCCAGTGTGGGCTGTTGCCGGTGATTGCCATCAATAAATGCCAGTTGCACTGTATTTATTTGTTGCAGCAGTGCCGGTAATGTGCTGGTAAAGTTGCCTGTAATTAGTTGAATATTTTTTAAATCTAATTGGTTAAAGTTTTGCTGTGCCAATGCTGCTATGGCAGTAGCACCTTCACAGCTGTAAACCCTTGCCGACGGGTTGCCATTGGCCAGGTAAGCAGTGGTAATACCCAGTGAAGTACCCAGCTCAATAATACTGGTTGGCTGGTAGTATTGCACCATCCTAAAAAGCAAGCGGGCATATTTTTTTGATTTTAAGGAGGTGGCAGCAATTTGCTTAACTACCCGCTGGTTCGACTTTGTTGCCGTGGAGCCTGCACCAAAATCTTCTATCGTAATTACGGTATCATTTTGCAGCATTAGCTGCCGCTGTTGCTCAATGGTTTTGTAGCAAGGGTAGCTTTGGTTGTTTTGTAAAACCTTTGTAATAAAGTTAAATACAAATGGGGAATGTGTGCCATGCCCCTTACCGTTAGCGGCGGTAAGGTAGTAGTAAATATATTTTTTTGCTAATTGAAATGGGGTAAACAATATGTGGCAGAAATTGGTTGATTAAAATTTTTATAACAAGCGCTGTTGGCTTACAGCCTGCACTTTTCTATATCCTGCTCCATGTTTCAAAGGAGTAAGGGTAGGCATGCTTTTCATCTGCATCAAAATCATCTTTGCTCACCAGCTTCCACTCGGTGGCATCTAGCTCCGGAAAAAAAGTATCGCCCTCTATT
>JBDKJT010000025.1:0-6115 GCA_039796475.1 Bacteroidota bacterium
TCTAAATGGCAGCATCAGGCCATTGCCACCTGCGCCTTGCAATGCCTCCAGGTCATCTTTAAGCTCCCAGCCCTGTGTAATTAATTGCTGTATATTTTTTTCTTCCTCCAGCTTTACCAGCAGCGGAGCATAGGGGTTTTCTGCAATTGAAGCGTTATTGCCATCAGCACCAGGCGCTGCGGCATCCTTGGCCGTATTATTACAAGCCGCCAATAACGCAATAGTGGCGGCAACGATAAACTGTTTAATTTTCACTGCAATGTTTTTGCTAAAATACTACATCTGCAGCAACTTAGTTTTTAAGTATGGTAAACTCTACCCTTCGGTTTAGCTGACGGTTATCGTAGGTATCATTGGGCACTACAGGCTTTGTTTCGCCATAGCCCTGCGAAATAATACGGGATGGTTTAATGCCTTTTGAAAGTATATATTGCATTACCGACCTCGCCCTGTTATCACTCAGCTTATAGTTGTACTCATCCGAGCCCCAGCTATCGGTGTGGGCACTCATTTCAATTTCTATGGCGGGGTTTTCTTCCAACAATTTTACCACCCTGTCCAGCTCTACAAACGACTCTGGCCGAAGATCCCATTTGTCAAAATCAAAATACACATTATTAAGGCGGATAACGGCACCTACTTCAATGGGCACCAGGTAAAGATCTTTGTGTATTACTTTATAGCCTGCCTTTACCATAGAATCGAGGTTAAGATTTTCGCTTTGTGCAAAAAAATGATCTGCATTGGCCCTTATCAGGTAGTTTTTATCGTAGGGCAAGGTTATTTTAAAAGCGCCATCGGCCGGGTTAGATACTGCATTGCCGGCTATAGAGCCATCAGGCAAGGTTTCGTACAGCAAGGATGCACTTAAAGGCTGCCCGGTTTTTTTATTGTACACATTGCCACTCACCAATATTACAGGATCGGGGCGTTCTCTTTCCAGCAGTTTAATTTTTACAATGTCGCTTTCGCCGTATGAATCTTGCCCGGTACTCATATACGCATACTCGCCACCGGCATCCATGGTAAAAAAGCAATCCATTTCTGCAGTATTGATGGGCTCGCCCAGGTTAAGGGGATCGCTCCATTTTTGCCAGGTATCATCCAGGCGTTTGCTCATCCAAATATCATTATAGCCAAAACCCCCATCCCTGTTGCTGCTAAAGTATAAGGTTACCCCATCGGGGGCCAGGTACGGGGTAGTTTCGTTGCTATTTTTTGTATTTATTTTTATACCCAGGTTTTTGGGTTCACTCCAGGTATCATCCGGCTGCAAAAAACTTACATACAGGTCGTTGTTGCGGCCCTGGTCTTCTTCTGTCATATAAAACAACAGCGTTTGCCCATCATTACCCATAATTGCGCCGTTTTGCAAACCCCGATCGTACCGGGCATAATTTTTTATCCGCAGCATTTCGGGCAAGCTCCAGTAACCATCCTCTTTTAAATAACACATGCTAATACCGTTGCCAGCATAATCGCCGTTTACAAAAGCATTACGGATAAGAATCCGATTATTATCAGGCGATATCCAAAAAACGGCGTTGTAATAATAGGTGTTTAAAGGGTAGCCAAGGTGTACGGCCTTGCTCCACTTACCCGTACTATCTCTTTCGCTAAACCATATATCCTGAGAGTTGGGCACTTCCATCACTTTGGTATTTTGCGGATGATTTTGCCGGATAAAAAACAACAAATTACCATCAGCCGAAATAGTAGGCCGCAGCTCGGGATACTCGGTATTAATTTTGGTACCAATATTTTCTACCTTAATGATGGTTTCGGCCTTTATTACATTTTCTTTTTGAGCCACCAGTGTACCCAGCGAATCGTTGTAAGCAGTTTGCGCAGGTAATAGCAGTACGTAAAACAACAAAGTTAAAACACAGGAGATTGTTTTCACAAGGTTACGGTTTAACAACCGTAACGAAAAAAAACGCTGTTAAGTATGCACTTACAAAATTTTATGGCTGCTGCACCTATTTGATATAACGTTATTTTTACTTTTAAAAAAAGTAGTACTAATATGACAAACCCCGTTATTACAATTATTGAAGATGCCATATTATCCAACAATTGGTATACCCTGCATAAGATAACCTACCAGTTTCAAAAAAAAGATGGCAGTACACAAGTACAAAGCCGGGAAGCATACGACAGGGGCAATGGAGCAGTTATTTTATTATACAACCAGCAGCAACATACGGTAATACTTACCCGCCAGTTCAGGATGCCTACTTTTGTAAATGGCAATGCTGATGGAATGTTAATAGAAGCCTGTGCCGGATTGCTGGATAAAGACAATCCGGAGGATTGCATCCGCAGGGAAACAGAAGAAGAAACCGGGTACAAAATAACAAGGGTACAAAAAATATTTGAAGCATATATGTCACCCGGATCTGTTACCGAAATACTGCATTTTTTTATTGCCGGGTATGCCAAAGAAATGAAAGTAACTGAAGGCGGTGGGCTGGAGCATGAAGAAGAAAATATAGAAGTGCTGGAGCTGCCTTTTAACCAGGCATTGGAGATGATTGGCAATGGCCAGATAAAAGATGCCAAAACAATTATGCTGCTGCAATACCTGCGCCTGCATCAACTCATGTAATCAATCAGTAATAAGCTGCCTGATTTACCCGATAAAGCTATCTTTATCCCAAAATACCACCACCACAAAACTTTTATCTTCATACCATGAGATGGATTACCGGCATTTGGTTGTTATTAATTTGCAGTACAGCTGCTGCACAAAAAAAAACAGCCTGGGTAAGCGGCATTGTTGTTGATGAAAACGATAGAGGCATTAGTGCCACCTCGGTAATGATACTGGGTAAAGCCAGCGGTATGATTAGCAATGATAGCGGCTACTTTAAAATACAGGTACCGGCAGAACGTTCTTTTGCGCTGGTATTTTCTCACACAGGATACAACAACATCCAGCAAAACTTTTTTTTAAGCAATAATGAGGAGGAGAAGGTTGTAATAAAATTGAGCCGGCTGGGCAAAACGCTGGATAATATAGTGATAGGCGACCAGCGGGAAAGGATAGACGCCGGCCTCACTCGTATTAATCCCAAAACAGCGGTTAGCCTGCCCAGCACTATTGGTGGAGTAGAAGGGTTGATAAAAATACTGGTGGGCAGTAATAATGAGCTTACCTCTCAATACAGCGTACGGGGGGGCAACTACGACGAAAATCTTATTTACATCAACGACTTTGAAATTTTTCGCCCCTACCTGGTACGCAGCGGCCAGCAAGAGGGCCTAAGCTTTATTAACCCCGAAATGGCCCGTAATATTAGTTTTTACAATGGCGGTTTCCAGGCTAAGTATGGCGACAAAATGAGCAGCGTACTGGATATACAGTACAAAAAACCAAAACAATTTGGCGGCTCTGCTTATATGAGCCTGTTGGAGCAAGGTGCCCACCTGGAAGGCACGGCACAAAATAACCGGGTAAGCTGGCTGGTGGGTGTACGCAACCGCAGCAATCGAAACCTGCTGAGCAGCCAGGAAACAAAGGGCGCCTACATCCCCTCCTCATCCGACCTGCAAGGCTACGTTACCTGGCAATTAAACAGTCAGTGGCAATTAGAATTGCTAGCCAATTTTTCGGCCACCCGTTTTAAATTAATACCCGAAAGTGCTCAAAAAACATCCTCGGTTTTTTCACCTTTTTTTACCTCTAATCTGGGGCTGGATATATATTTTGAAGGGATAGAAAAAGACGGCTATAACACCCATTTAATTGGCCTGAGCGCTATACAAAAGCCCAACAAAAAAACCACCCTCAAGTGGATGCTTAGCCGATTTACCAACAGCGAAAAAGAGAATTTTAATATTGCGGGTGCATACCTTTTTGGCGATCGTGATTTTGATAACAGCAGTGCCAGTTTTGGGCAAATTGTTAACCCGCTGGGTGCCGGTTTTTACCAAAATTATGGCCGCAATAAACTGGATATAGAAGTATGGAATGCTGCTTTAAAAGGAAGTATCGAAAAAAACAATCACTACCTGCAATTTGGCCATAGTATCGACAGAACAACCATTAAAGACAAACTCTACGAGTGGGAGTACCAGGATAGTGCTGGCTATTCGCTACCCGTGCACACAGGCAAACTAAGCTTGTTTTTAAACAGCAATGCCCGCTTGGGTATTACAAAATGGAGTGGGTATGTGCAAGACAACATCAGCTTGCAAAACAACAAGGCTGCGGTAATTGTACAGGCTGGCGTACGCTACAACTACAATTCGCTCAACAACGAATTTTTAATAAGCCCAAGGGCGCAAATAAGCATTAAACCTTATTGGAAAAAAGATGTGGTATTTAAACTGGCTGCCGGTATTTACAACCAGCCACCTTTTTACAGAGAAATGCGGCGTTACGATGGCAGCCTCAATACCGATATTAAAGCCCAAAAAAGTTATCAGCTGGTGGGCGGGCTCGATTATAATTTTAAAAATAGTAACCGCCCCTGGCGCCTTACTACCGAGCTGTATTATAAATCGATTAAAGATTTGGCACCGTATGATGTAGACAATGTACGCATCCGCTACTATGGCCACAACAATGCAAAGGGATACGCCTATGGGTTAGAAACCCGCCTGTATGGCGAGTTGGTAAAAGATGCAGAAAGCTGGCTTAGTTTTGGGCTAATGCGTACCAAGGAAAATATAGAGGGCGACACTTACTTTTTGTATACCAATGCCGCCGGCGAAATTATTAATGCAGATACCCCCGACAAAATACCAGTAGATAGCTTAGAGCAGCAGGTAGGCTGGGTACGGCGGCCTACCGACAGGTTGCTAACTGTAGGGCTTTTTTTGCAAGATTACCTTAGTACCAACAAAAACTTTAGGGTGCATTTAAATATGCTGTATGGTAGCAATATGCCCTTTAATATACCTAAAAGTGTACGCTACCGAAACGCCTTAAAAATTGAACCATATATAAGAGTAGACATTGGTTTTAGCGCACTGCTGCTAAGTGAAAAAAGCCTGAGAAGAAGCCACAATCCTTTTAAAGGATTGGATAATATTTGGGCAAGCCTGGAAGTATTTAACCTGATAGACCGGCGTAATGTAATTTCGTACCAGTTGATAAAAGATTTTTCAAACAAGGTGTACAGCATCCCTAACCGGCTAACACCCCGGCTAATTAATTTTAAAATTGTAGCAAGGTTTTAATTAGCTGCCTGCTTTTTTTGTACAACCAACAATACCTGTTTGTACAAAAACTGGTAAATAAATACGGCTAACAAAACCATAAGCCAGGTTTGCGGCGATTGCCAGGCACTACGACTGGTAGCATATACCCAAAACTCGTTGCGTTTATTGTAGGAAGTTTCAATATAATTAACTGCACTGGCCGGCACATCTTTAATAATGCCGTTTTTATCCAGCACAAAAAATGCAGGGTAGCTTTTTACTCCTAATACATTGGCCAGCTGCCGGGCATTGGGCTCATTGGTTGCACCGGCAAAATCTACCCTTAGTTGCCTCCAGTTAGCAACCGGGTTACTAATAACTTTTAGCGGCTCAAACTGGCCAGCCAATACTTTTTGCCAGCTAGCTTCATCATCAATCGATACACTTACAATATCTACCTTATCTTCTTTACCCTTTAAAACTTGCGGAAATTGCTGCATTTCGGCTATACATTGCGGACAATTGCGGTACCAAAAATCTATAATAGTGGTTTCTTTTTGCAATAGCTGCTGCCCGGCCGTTGTATTTTGCCGGTTAAACAGCGGCAATGCCGGAAAAGGCTTACCCACCTGCTGGTGCACAGCAGTTCTTTTTGCCTGTAATCTTGCTTTTTTAAGATGATAAAAGCTAAAGAAAACAATGGCAAAAAAAGGAATAAACAGCAGGATTGCTGCAGGAGAAAGATTTTTAGTAAACGACATATGTTATTAATTCATGGCTGGTATACACCCCCGCATTTGCAAAAATGATATACGAAACGAAAATAAAGTTAAAATAAATCCCCTGCCTGTACGTTAAATAATCGTTTACTATTTTTGCGTCAGGCAAAACTTACCCCCAACAAATTAAAACAAAATGAAAAAGCTACTTGTTATTACAATGATGTTACTTACCGGGATAGTGCTGT
>JBDKJT010000026.1:0-8699 GCA_039796475.1 Bacteroidota bacterium
CCATTGCGCCAGCCGCCAACCTGGGTAAGGCGGGGGTATTTTTTTATTTCAATACGCCAGCCCTGGTCTTCGGTAAGGTGCCAGTGAAAACGGTTGAGCTTATAGGTAGCCATGTAATCAATGTATTTTTTTACCAGCTCCACGGGCATAAAATGCCGGGCTACATCCAGGTGCATGCCTCGGTAATTAAAGCGGGGGGCATCTTGTATGCTTAACTGTGGAATGGGCAGCTGTCTGCTGTGTTTGTTACTTGCTGGCAGCAATTGCATCAATGTTTGGAGGCCATAAAATACACCGCCAGCATTATCGCCGGTAATAGTAACCTGCTTACTGGTGATGGCTAAATCATAGGCGCCTATAGCCGTATTGTTGGCCCGTTTGCTTACTAATACAATGGCGTTGCTTGTTGATTTATTGCCAATAGGCAGGGTTAGCCCATATTGTTGCTGCAGGTATTGGTTAAAAAGCCTTGCCTCTGTTTGCAGTTCGTTGCCCTGCAATACAATGCTGGTGCCTGGGGTAATCATAAATTGTCCTTTGCCTGCTGTTACCTTAGCCGGCATGGGTACTATATTCAGGCCTTTTTGCGCCACTATTTGTTGGCTGCTTATCAACAGCAGCAGCCATAATATTTTTTTCATACAACAAGTTTTTTGATAAGTGCAGCTACAAGGTTTTTTGTAACTGTGTTTACTAAAATAATACACTGCCGGTATTATCAGCCGCTGTTTAGCCGATTTGTATATATTTATGCCCTAAATTTTTTTACATGGATGCTAAAGCTGCCCTGGTGCAAAAATTTTATACCGCTTTTCAGCAAAAAGATTACGCAGGTATGAATGGCTGCTATGCAGATGATATTGTTTTTTACGATCCTGCCTTTGAGTTGCTGAGGGGTGATGAAGTACGGTATATGTGGGAGATGCTGTGTAAAAATGCCCGTGATTTTTCGCTGGAGTATAATGGTATTACAGCATTAGATGAGGAGTATTATACTTGTAATTGGATTGCCCATTATACGTTTTCAAAAACAGGTCGCCAGGTGCACAACCATATAAAAGCCCATATGCGTATTATAGATGGAAAAATTGTAGAGCACAGCGATGCCTTTAGCCTGCACCGCTGGAGCAGCCAGGCACTGGGCTTTGCCGGCAAACTATTTGGCTGGAATTCTTTTTTTCAGCGTAAAATAAAAAACACTGCCCGAAAAAATTTACTGGCTTTTATCCGCTCCAAACAACTATCCTAAAGCCGGCTTTACTTATGTTTGTCTTTCATCAATTTTAAATTATTAAACAACCCTGTATGAAGTGTATTGCTTTTGTAGCCAGCCTGCTGGCCCTTACCACAACTGTACATGCCCAGCAAAACTACTGGCAGCAACAGCTGAGCTACGATATTAAAGCCACGTTAAATGATAAAGAAAATACCATTACCGCCACCCAAAGCATGGTATATAAAAACAACGCACCCGAAACATTGGATTTTATCTGGTTTCATATTTGGCCCAATGCGTATAAAAACGATCAAACAGCCCTGATGCGCCAGATAAAAAATGATACCACCCGTAAAAAAAAGGCAGAAAATTTTGGCGTGGGTTATATTGATGGGCTCAATTTTAAAGTAAACGGCGTGGTGGCCAAAACAGCGCCGCATAGCAACCCCGATTATATCGACATCATTAAAGTGATTTTACCCAAGCCTTTAAAATCCGGCGATTCGGTTACCATTACCACCCCATTTAAAGTACAGCTGCCGCCCTATTTTTCCCGGTCGGGTTTTGCCGATGGCGAGTTTATGGCCTGCCAGTGGTATCCAAAACCTGCAGTGTACGATAAAGCCGGCTGGCATGAGTTTCCTTACCTGGATATGGGTGAGTTTTATAGTGAGTATGCCGATTTTAGTGTAAGCCTTACCGTACCTGCGGCCTACGTGGTAGGTGCTACAGGTATCTTGCAAAATAAAGAGGAGCTGGCCCAGCTAAAAAGCATTGGCGCCCAAAATGCAGCCAACAGAAATAGCAAGCCGGTACTGTACACTGTTAAAACTAAGGATGCAGTAAAAACCTTGCTGTACAAAGCCAGCAATGTGCCCGACTTTGCATGGTTTGCCGATAAAGGATTTGTGGTACAGTACGATACGGTGCAATTACATACCGGTAAAGTAGTAGATGCATTTAGCTTTTATCATAATAAAGACAGCAGTATCTGGAATAACAGTATAGATTATGTAGAGGATGCTGTAAAAAGCTACAGCGCCTGGGTAGGGGAGTATGCCTACCCTGTTGTGCAGGCGGTAGAAGGGCCAAAAAATAATTCAAGCGGAGGTATGGAGTACCCGATGATTACACTTATTACCAGCCCCGATGCCAGGGTAGAATCGCTGGATGGTGTAATAGCACATGAAGTAGGCCACAACTGGTTTATGAGTATGCTGGGTAGTAACGAGCGGATGCATACCTGGATGGATGAAGGCTTAAATACCTACTATCAATTTAGGTACGAGGCAGAAAAATATAAATCAAACTCAATTTTTGGCGATGCCATCCCTGCCGAAATAAAAAAAATGCCGGTAGATAAATTCCAGGGGATTATTTATAACGTGATAGACGAAAATGTACCCATGCAAGCAGCCATGGATATACCTGCTGATAAATTTACCAGCACCGAAGAATACGGTATTGTGAGTTATGTAAAAACTGCCTTATGGATGTACATGCTGGAGGCAAGTGTGGGCCGGGCTAAGGTAGATGAAGCGGTGCAATTGTATTTTAAAAACTGGCAGCACAAGCATCCGCAGCCAGCAGATATGAGGGCATCTTTTGAAGCTGCCATTGGCACCGACCTGGGCAAGTTTTTTGAGCTTACCAAAAAAGAAGGCAAGCTGCACTAACAGGCCATTGCCCAAAAAGAGGGCGGCTGTTTTTCTTAAGAAAAACAGCCGCCATCTTTTATTTGATACAGCATTAGTTTACCTCAGCCATATTAGGTATATCGGTAGCCTGGTACAAGCCGGCATCTAATTTTTTCTTAGTTTCTTCAAATGCCTTTAAGGTAAGGTCAATATCCTCATCGCTGTGTGCCGCAGTAGGTATAAGGCGGTAAATAATATCGCCCTTGGGTATTACCGGGTACACTACTATCGAGCAAAAAACGTGGTAGTTTTCTCTCAGGTCCATCACCATTTGGGTAGCTTCGGGCACACCGCCTTTCATGTAAATAGGTGTAACAGGGCTATTGGTATGGCCAATATCAAATCCTCTTTCTTTTAAGCCATTTTGCAGGCGGTTTACGTTGTGCCAAAGTTTTTCTCTTAGCTCGGGCATGGTAAGTACCATCTGCATTCTTTTAAGCATGCCTTCAACAATAAGTAGTGGTAAGCTTTTGGCAAATATTTGGCTACGGGTGTTGTAGCGTAAATATTTTATAACAGCTTTTGGGCCGCTGATAAAGGCACCAATGCTACCCATGCTTTTTACAAAAGTGCTAAAGTAAAGATCTATGCCAGCCTGGCAACCCTGCGCTTCATCAGCACCGGCGCCGGTAGGCCCCATGTACCCAAATCCATGGGCATCATCAATCAATATTCTAAACTGGTATTGTTGTTTAAGTGCCACAATTTCTTTTAAAATACCCTGCTCACCGTCCATGCCAAATACGCCTTCGGTAATTACCAAAATACCACCGCCGGTTTTTTCAATCATCTTTTCGGCACGCTGCAGTTGTTTTTCAAAATCTTCAATATTATTATGCTTAAAAGCATAGGTGTAGCCCATGTGCAGCCTTATGCCATCCACAATACAGGCATGTGCTTCTGCATCGTATACAATTACATCCCGGCGATTTACCAATGCATCAATACAACTCATAATACCCTGGTAGCCGAAGTTTAGCAACATGGTATCTTCTCTGCTTACAAATTGGCTAATCACTTTTTCAAGCTCCTCATGCTGGGGCGTATTGCCACTCATCATACGGGCGCCCATTGGGTTGCCCATGCCATATTTAGCCGCTGCCGCTGTATCCGCATTTCTTACGTCGGGGTGGTTTACCAGGCCCAGGTAATTATTCAGGCTCCAAACAATCATTTCTTTGCCTCTAAATTTCATCCGGGGGCCCAGCTCGCCTTCCAGTTTTGGAAATGCAAAGTACCCATGTGCCCTGTCCATATGCTGGCCAATAGGGCCACCATCTTTTACCAGTTTTTCAAAAACATCTGCCATTAATGCGCTATTTAGGATTTAATAATAAATTTTAATGGTACCAGCTGCATTGCCCGTGGCAACATCGTTGTGTCACTCACTTGTACTGCATACCCTTAATCGCCTTGCCTTGCAGCAAGGCTTTTATTTGCCGCAAAAGTAAGTTTTTCGGCCAAAAGCAGCCAATTAATGCCATACAATCCTTATTGGCCAAATCATGGCAATAGCCCTTAGGCTATTAAGTATAATAATTTACTTGCACCTGCCAGGCAATAGTGTTATTGTTGATACAATAATGGATATATCCTGCATAAAAAGTATCAGCATGCTTTTGTTGTGTAAACGGGGCAGCGCTTTATCTTTGTAAAAACCGTTGTATGAAAAAAATCTGCGCTGCCATCATCCCTTTATTAATAGTAGCCGTACAAGCCATAGCCCAGCAAGCTGCTGCCACAACAAAGCCCAAGTTAGTGGTTGGGTTGGTGGTAGATCAAATGCGTTGGGACTTTTTGTATCGTTACCAGCATCAATACAGCGCAGGCGGTTTTAAACGATTATTGGGCGAAGGCTTTAGCTGCGAAAATACCATGATACCCTATACCCCCACTTATACAGCACCGGGCCATGCTTGTGTGTACACCGGCAGCATACCTGCCATACATGGTATTGTGGGCAACACCTGGTACAACCGGTACACCGGTAAATATGTGTATTGTGCACAAGACGATAGCGTAACTACGGTAGGCAGCACCAGCAATGCCGGTAAAATGAGCCCCGCCAATATGTGGGCCACCAGCATTGCCGATGAGCTACGCTTAAGCACCAATTTTAAAAGCAAAGTAATTGGCGTAGCGCTAAAAGACCGTGGTGCCATTTTGCCTGCGGGCCATAGCGCCAATGCAGCATACTGGTACGATGACAGGGTGGGCAAATGGATTACCAGCAGCCATTACATGAAAGAGCTGCCTAAATGGGTAAACGCTGTAAATGCCAAAGACCCCGTAAGCAGCTTTATGGCCAGCGATTGGGAGTTGCTGCTGCCCAAAGACAAATACGACCAAAGCACGGCAGACAACATGCCGTATGAGTACGGCTTGGGTGGTGAGCAATTGCCAGTGTTTCCGCATCAAACCTCTAAGATGGACAAAGCCAAATACGAGGCATTTAAGTCAACCCCCGATGCCATTACTTACACTTTTGATATGGCCCGTGCGGCCATCGAAAACGAAGCGTTGGGTAAAGGGCCGGTTACCGATATGCTGGCTATCAGTATTTCATCTACCGATTATATTGGCCATGCTTTTGGCCCCAACTCCATGGAAATACAAGATACCTACCTGCGGCTGGATAAAGATATTGCCGACTTTTTGCATTACCTGGATAATACCTACGGCAAAAACAATTACCTGTTGTTTTTAACCGCCGACCACGGCGTGGCGCATGTGCCCGCTTTTTTAGCCCAGCATAAAATACCCGGTGGTGGGGTAGATGATGGCGATATTGCCAGCCGGTTAACAAAAAATGTTTCTGCCAAATTTGGTATCAGCAAGGTTATCAGCAGTGTAATTAATTACCAGGTATACCTCAGCGATAGTGCCGCTGCTAATGAAAGCATAAGGGAGTTTATTGTAGAAGAACTAAAAAAAGAACCTGCTGTATCAACTGCTTTTGATTTAAAAGTACTGCCCGAAACCTTATTGCCGGCGGTACAAAAAGACCGCATTACCAACGGCTACCTGCCCAGCCGCAGTGGGGATATACAATTTATTTTTAAACCCGGTTATTTTGATGGCGGCAGTAAAGGAACCACCCATGGTTTATGGAATCCCTACGACTCACATATACCCCTGTTGTTTTTTGGTTGGGATGTAAAGCCCGGCAAATTAAACCGTGAAACCTATATGACAGATATAGCAGCTACATTAGCAGCTATGCTGCAAATACAAATGCCCAACGGTTGTGTTGGGCATGTAATTACAGAAGTGCTCCGGTAATTGTTATCCTCTTATATGATAGGCTTTTGGCTGCACAAATGCCCGGATGCCCTGGTAAGATAAAGTACTGCCCAGGCCAGAGTGTTTGCGGCCACTCCAGGGCAGGGTTGCACTTACCCGGTCGCAACAATTCCAGTACACAGTGCCCGTATTCATTTGCTGCATCAGTGCCTCGGCACGTTGGTAGCTGCTGGAGTAAATAGCCGCCGTAAGGCCGTAATCTGTATCCTGCATTAATAAGGCAGCCTCTTCGTCGCTGCCAACTTTTTGTATACCTACCACGGGCCCAAACGACTCTTGTTGCATAATAGCCATTTGGTGGTTAACATTTACAAGCAGGGTGGGCTCAAAAAAATATCCCTGCCGGGCAATCGGCTTACCGCCGCAAACAATGGTTGCACCTTTGTCCACAGCATCTTGTACTTGCGCTGATAAAAATGCCAGTTGCTCTTTTCGGGTAAGTGGCCCCATATTAGTAGCCAACGCAGCAGGGTTGCCAATTGTTAACTGTTTGCACTGCGCCACACAGGCGGTAACAAAGGCCTCGTAAATATGTTGGTGCACATACACCCTTTCTACCGCACAGCAGCTTTGGCCATTGTTATACATAACTCCCTCCATTACATCCGCAGCTGTTTTGTCAATGTCTTTAATATCATCCATTACATACAGGGGATCTTTGCCGCCCAGTTCTAGTTGGCAGGGCACCAATTTAGCCGCTACCTTTTCGGCAATGTAACGGCCGGTTTTGTAACTGCCTGTAAAAAAATACCCATTTAGCGGCAACTGAAGTAATTGCTCACCTACACTGCCATTGCCGGTTACTGCCACAAAACAGTTAGGTGGAATGCCAGCTTTGTGCAGCAAGCGTTGTATATGCAAACCTGTAAGGGTACTATATTCCGACGGTTTATACATTACCGCATTGCCGGCCAGCAGTGCTGGTATAAATACATTTACGCCTACCAGGTAAGGATAGTTCCAGGCAGAAATATTGGCGATAACGCCCAGGGGTTCGTATACAATTTTTTCTTTGGTGGCTCCTTCGGTGGTTACCCACTCTTCGGCCAGGTATTGAGCGGTATTGTTTAAAAAATACTGAATGCGTGCCCTTGCACCATTTAATTCGTTGTAAGATTGCTGTATGGGTTTGCCCACTTCACTGGTAAGTGTACTGGCCAAAATTTCTTTTTCCTCTTCTAATAAATTGTAAAAACGGGTGATGGCAGCCAGCCGGTTATCAATACTAACGTTGGCCCATAGCCTTTGACCGGCGGTAAGCAGCTGATACTTTTGTAGTATGCTGTCTGCCGTATCTTCTTGTATATCGGCAATGATTGCTTCGGTGGCAGGGTTGATGATTTGCATATGTTATAGCAGCGTATTTATGTGTTTAATAAAAGCGGTACGTATGTTGCCGGCAAAAGGATTTTGCTGATCGGGCATACGCTCGGGATGCCATTGCAGCAGTAGCAGCCAGGGTTTACCGGCCGGTTCTTTCCATTCCAGCGCTTCTACAATACCGGGGTCGGATGTAGCCGTGATAACCAGTGTATCTGCAAATTTTTCTACCGATTGATGGTGCGCCGAATTTATTTCGCCCTGCACTTGTGCAGTAATTTGATGCAGCAGCGACCCTTCTTGTACCTGTATATGGTGGCGGCCATCTATGTTGTTTTTTGCAGCATGGCTATGGTAGTTTTTTACAGTGGGTATATCATGTATAAGGCTGCCACCTAAAAATACATTCATCAATTGCAGGCCCCGGCAAATGCCAAGTATAGGCTTGTGAGCGCTGACAGCTTTTTCTATCACGGCCCATTCAAATTCATCCCGGGTAGGGTTAATATTGGCTATATTTAAATGCTGCAATAAATCGGCCCGGTTGTAACGCTCAGGGTGTACATCTTCCCCGCCGCTTAATACAATGCCATCACATTGTTGTACCAGGTGCAGGTTTTGTAATTGGTGGCTTAGCTGTATTACCTCTACCTGTTCGGGGGCATCCAAAAACCATCGTTGGTAATTAAGATATTTCTTGCAATCGGTAATGCCGATTTTGATGGGCTGTTGCATGTTTATAAAGCTTGTATGTATAGTTTTTTAAAATCTTCCCTGCTAACCGGCTTGGGATTGCTGGGATGGCAAAAATCTGCCAGGGCAAGGTCGGCCAGTATCTCTATATGATGTTCGGTTACCCCTATTTCGCCAAGCCTGCTGGGTAAGCCTAATTGTTTATTTAATGCAAACAGGTGTTCTACCACTGCTTCGCCTGTTTGTACAGGTAGTTCCATTGCAATGGCAATTCTTTTAAATGCTTCCTCAAGGCCAGGGGCGTTAAAACGCATGCCATAGGGCAGGTTAACCGCATTGGCCAGGCCATGGTGTGTATCCAGTAAAGAGGAGAGTGGGTGTGCCAGCGAATGTACAATGCCCAATCCTTTTTGAAAAGCCACAGCGCCCATGAGTGATGCAATCATCATATTGCTCCTGCTTTGCAAGGT
>JBDKJT010000027.1:0-2547 GCA_039796475.1 Bacteroidota bacterium
TCGGGTAATTTTATTTATAGCTTTAACGCAGAAGGGGCCAATTTTAGCCAGGTGTTAGTGGCTCAAAAACTCAACGGGGCTGGCATAGCTCAATGGGGAGCCACTCCCCGGGATGTATGTACCAATGAAGAGGCTTATCCCTATTTTCCCTCGATGGTGGGCAGCAGCAGCGGTGCAGCTATCGTTACCTGGATGGATGCCCGTATTGTAGAAACCGCTCCAGATATTTGGGCTCAAAAAATTAGTGCCACAGGCGATTTAGGTGGCGGAACAATAACAACATATGTAACCATTGCCAATGGCAGCTGGGGCAACGCTGCCACCTGGCAAGGCGGGCAAGTGCCGCCATCTACAGCCGATGTTATCATCAGGCATGCAATTACCGTAAGTGCCAATGCAAGTTGTAACTCTTTAAAGGTAGAAAAACCCTCCGGTAGCATTACCGTAACCACAGGAGTTAATTTAGCAGTGCTTCATTAAAGATTTAACAACATTTTGCACAATAGCACCCTCCGGTACCGCAGATACAGGAGGGTGTTTGTTAATAATCTCTTTGATAAACTGTATTTTTGCAACCTAAATTTTTAAACAATGCCAGGAACAGAACTATTTGGTGCAGCAGAAAGAAATGAAGTAAACGAGGTAATGGAAACAGGTATTCTTTTCCGTTACAATCACGATCACCTGCGTAATGGAATTTGGAAAGCCCGGGAATTTGAGGAAGAAGTAAAAAAAGTTACCGGCGCCGCTTATGCCCACGCTGTTTCCAGTGGCTCTACTGCAGTGGCTGTTGCCCTGGCAAGTGCAGGTATTGGTGCAGGTGATGAGGTGATAGTACCACCTTTTACTTATGCCGCTACTGTAGAGGCTGTACTATTCGTGGGTGCATTGCCGGTATTTGCAGAAATTGATGAAACACTTTGTTTAAGTGCCGAAGGAATAAAAAAAGTGCTTACACCCAAAACTAAAGGCATTTGCCTGGTACACATGTGCGGTGGCATGGCCAATATGAGCGATATAATGCCTATTGTAAGGCAACATAACCTGGTGTTGGTAGAAGATGCTGGGCAGGCATTTGGTGCATCTTACAATGGTACCAAAGTGGGGTTGTTTGGCAAAGCCGGCTGCTATTCGTTCGACTTTTTTAAAATTGCTACAGCTGGTGAAGGCGGCGTAATGGTTACTAATGATGAGGCCACTTATAAATTAGCCGACTCCTACAGCGATCATGGGCACGACCATGTTGGCAATAACAGGGGGATGGAGCAACATCCAATTGTAGGTTTCAATTACCGCATTAGTGAGTTGCATGCTGCAATTGGCAAAGTGCAAACAGCCCGGGTGCCCGAGGTAGTAAGGCTTAACAACCAAAATAAAAAATTGCTTACCCAATTGCTTGCTGTAACAGAGGGTATTTCGTTTGCCACCCTTGCTGATGAAGGGGGCGATTCCGCCACGTTTTTAAATATGCTGCTGCCAAGTACTAGTCTTGCAAAAGCTGTGGTAGACGAATTTAATAAAAACGGCGTAACAGGGTTTAATTACTGGTATACCAATATGTATCATTTTATTAACCAGTGGGATCATATTACTCAATTAAAAACAGCTTCCAGGCTGCCCATACATCTTTTGGGTGCGCCGCAGGATTATACAAATCTTGATTTACCAAAATCGCAGGAAGTAATTGGGCGCCTCATCTCTTTTGGTATTCGTTGTACATGGACGGAAGCAGAAATAAATACTCTGGCACAAAATATAAACAGCTGTGTTACTAAAGTTTTGCTACAGGCAACAGTATAATATTTACAACTAAATATATTTACGGATGCGGCATATTTTATTATTTACAATTGTGTGGGCTGTAAGCGCTTGCAGTGATAACAAAAATGCTGCTGTGCCTTCGCCAGCAACTTTTGATTTAGCCTCGGTAAAAAATCATATTGCCGAAATGAATAAAAGCTATAGCCAACGATTTACTACCGCCGATACTGCTTATTATATTCAACGGTATTGTAAAGATGCGGAAGTGTATTGCCCGGGGGTAGCACCAGTTAAAAGCAGAGACTCCATTATAAGCTTTTTTTATGCCAATGGCACCAATAAAGATACACAGATACAATTACCAATTGGCAATGTATACGGTAGTGACGGGCTGGTAGTGGAAGAGGGAACTTACAATTTTCCGGATGGAAAAGGTGGGAGTTTGGATAACGGAAAATTTATTGCATTGTGGAAACAGGAAGATGGTGTGTGGAAATTGTATCGAGAAATTTGGAATAGTAATAGCATGCCCCGGTAAAATATCTAATAATAGTCAGCAATCTTTTCTTCAAAAAACATGATACATAAAAATTTTAAAAACATTGATAAAGTAGTTTTTGGCCGTGGCAGCTTTAACAATATGGCTGGTATATTGGCTGAAAAAAGAAATGAAAATGAGGGGTTCTTTTTGTTTGTGGTGGATAATTATTTTGCTGGTAAAGATTTGTTGAAAAGAATACCAGCCGAAAGCAACGATATAGTTAAACTGATAGATGTAGATCCTGA
>JBDKJT010000028.1:0-10375 GCA_039796475.1 Bacteroidota bacterium
TTTGGACTACCCTTACCATGCTGATTGCCGAAGAGCTGGATGCCGATTGGAAACAGATAAAAGTAGAGCACTGCCCCGTAGATAAAGCCTACAACCACACTGCCTGGGGCATGCAAATAACAGGCGGCAGCAGTACCACCTGGAGTGAGTTTGACCGCTACCGCAAGGCCGGTGCCACAGCCCGTACACTACTTATACAAGCCGCAGCAGCTAAATGGAAAGTACCCGCCGAAGCCATTACCACCGAAAATGGTTTTGTAAAATACGGCAATAAAAAATTTACCTACGGGCAGCTGGCAGAAAGCGCCGCTGCATTAAAGCCACCTGCCGATATTGCACTGCGGCCCAAAGCGCAATGGAAATATATTGGCAAGGGTATAAAAAGGCTGGATGCCCCCGATAAGGTAAATGGCAAAGCAATCTATGGCATAGATATACAAATACCCGGCATGCATTATGCCGCCGTACTGCACCCGCCGGTAATGGGCAGCCAGCTCATATCTTTTGATGCTGCCAATGCCAAAAAAATAACCGGCGTTACAGATGTGGTGCAAATACCGGGTGGCGTAGCTGTTATTGCCAGCAATACCTGGGCAGCCATACAGGGTAAAAAAGCAATTACCGCCACCTGGAATAATGGGCCCGTAGCCAGTGTTAACTCATCTACCCAAATGCAGGAGTTTAAGCAACTGGCCACTACTACCGGCAAGCAAACCAACAAAGCCGGTGATGTAACTGCCGCCCTGCAGCAAGCAACCAAAACCATTAGCGCCGATTATACCCTGCCCTACCTGGCACATGCTGCCATGGAGCCGCTTAACTGTACGGTACAAATAATCAACAACGAATGTACTATTTGGACGGGCACTCAAATGCCCGGTACCGACCAGGCCGCTGCCGCCAAAATACTCGGCTTTAAGCCAGCACAGGTTACCGTTATCACCCCATTTTTAGGTGGTGGCTTTGGCAGAAGAGCCACGCTGGAATCTGATTTTGTGGTAGAAGCCGTACACATTGCCAAAGCCAGTGGCAAAACCATCAAAATGGTATGGACAAGAGAAGATGATACACAAGGCGGTTACTACCGGCCCTCCTTTTTGCACAGCATTACCGCCGGTATAGATGCCAGCGGCAAACCCCTTTTTTGGCAACATACCCTGGTAGGCCAATCACTGCCCGGCGATGATGGCAGCAGCAGCACCGAAGGCATAGCCGACTCGCCCTACCTAAAAGAAATACCCAATTACAGCATACAGTTGCATGCGCCCAAGCTGGGCATAACCACCCTGTGGCTTCGCTCTGTAGGGCATACCCACACTGCTTTTGCTATGGAAAGTATGATAGATGAGCTGGCGCACCTGGCCGGTAAAGACCCTGTACAATACCGCCGCATGCTGCTCGCCAATCACCCCCGTAACCTGCGGGTGCTAAACCTTGCTGCCGATAAAGCCGGCTGGGGCAAACCCCTGCCTGCAGGGCATTTTCAGGGTGTAGCAGTACATGAGTCGTTTCGCAGTTATTGTGCACAGGTAGCCGAAATATCTATTACCGCCGATGGGGCTATTAAAGTACACAAAGTAACCGCCGCTATTGATTGTGGCCTGGCAGTAAACCCCGATGGTGTACGCATGCAAATAGAAAGCTGCATCAATTATGCCCTTTCGGCTTGCATGTATGGCGCCATCACTTTTAAAAACGGGCAGGTACAGCAAGGCAATTTTCATAATTACCGGGTATTGCGGATAGATGAATCGCCGGCAATCATCGACACATATATTGCCGATAGTACCGATCAAATGGGTGGCGTGGGCGAGCCGGGTTTTCCACCCACAGCACCAGCCATTGCCAATGCCGTATTTGCCGCCACGGGTATCCGGTTAAGGAACCAGCCCTTTGTACAAAGCAATTTAAAAGCTTAGCCTTCGGCTTAAGCCATTTGCCAATGTTACCCGGCCGCAATGCAAGCAGCAGCAGTGGTGGCGTCGCACACTTGTACAGCAATCCATTTATCAACAGTAATATTTTTATAAACAACCAATATTGGTTATGCTACCATCCATCATTGCACACCGCCCCAGCTTAAAAAAAAGCATCAGTGTTTTATTACTGGCAGGCGTAGTATACATTACCAGCGCTTCTTTTAAAAACAGCAGCCCCGCCAGCAGCCGGGCAGATAGTACCCTATCAAAAAAAGCTTTTTTAAAAGTATACGATGTATTAATTAGCCCACGCTGTGTTAACTGCCACCCCGCCGGCGATATACCCCTGCAGGGCGAAAACGGGCAGCTGCACAGCCAAAATGTAAAAAGGGGTAAAGATGGCAAAGGCATGTATGCCGCCAAATGTATTAACTGCCATATGGATAAAACACAGCCGGGCTTAAACATGCCACCCGGCACACCCAACTGGCATTTGCCACCAGCAGATATGAAAATGGTTTTTCAAGGCAAAACACCCCGTGAGCTGGCCGCTCAGCTACTAAACCCAGCCACCAATGCAGGCAAAAGCACAGCGCAATTGATAGCGCATGTAGTAGCCGATCCGCTGGTATTATACGGCTGGAACCCCGGCGAGGGCAGGCAACCACCCCCTATCTCTCATGAGGAGTTTGTAACACAGTTTAAGCTGTGGATAGATAACGGCGCCTATTTTCCCGAAAATTAAGATAGTATCCTGCTTTTTTTACCCATACCGACCACCTTGCCAGGTGGTCGGCTTATTGTACAATAGCCAACGGTTATGAAAGAAATAAAAGACATCCTGCAATCTTTTGAGGAGGCTTGTAAAGCAGGCAAAAAAACGGCGCTGGCCACCGTAGTACACGTACAAGGCTCCAGCTACCGCAGGCCCGGCGCCCGTATGCTTATAACAGAGCAAGGAGAACTTACCGGCGCCATCAGTGGCGGATGCTTAGAGGGCGATGCCCTGCGTAAAGCACTGCTGGCCATTAACCAGCAACAAAATAAACTGGTTACTTACAATAGTATGGATGAGGAGGATGGCAGCATTGGCATACAACTGGGCTGCAATGGCATTGTACATATTTTATTTGAGCCGGTTGATATTACCAACCCCAATAACCCGGTAGCATTACTGCAACAGGCAGCAGCAGCCGGGCAGCCAGGTATACTGGTAACCCTGTTTAACCTGTACGACGCAAAGCTGCAGCAACCTGGCACCTGCCTGCTGCAATGCAATGGCAAACATACCGGCAGTATTGCCAACCACTTGCCCACGGCCTTGTTACAGCAGGATATAGATATGGTACAAAACACCGGTCAGTCTATCATAAAAAATTATCACAGCATCAATGCATTTATTGAGCTGGTGCCACCTGCTATAGAGCTGGTAATTGCAGGCGCCGGCAACGATGCTTTTCCACTATTGCAAATAGCCGCTGTATTGGGCTGGCAAGTAACAGTGGTGGATGGCCGAAAAACACATGCCAACCCTCAACGCTTTGGGCAGGCACATCGTATTGTAGTAGCCAAACCAGCCGAAGCCATCTCACAGCTACACATCACCCCACAAACAGTATTTGTATTAATGAGCCATAATTACAATTACGATTTGGCCATGCTGCAACAGCTAATACATACCCCCACCCGCTATATAGGCGTACTGGGGCCGCAAAAAAAATTACAAAAAATGCTTACCGAACTGCAGCAGCAGGGTACCAGCATTAGCAAGGCTGATGGCCAAAAAATTTACGGCCCCGTTGGCTTGCATATAGGTGCAGAAACAGCTGAAGAAATTGCCCTGTCCGTTGCAGCAGAAATAAAAGCCGTTTTATGTAACGCCGGTGGAGGCCCTTTAAAACACAAGCCGGGCTTTATACACGACCATGCGTTAAATATTATCAATAGCTAAACCACCCGATATGATTGTTTGTGTATTGTTGGCGGCAGGCAGCTCATCCAGGATGAAGATGCAGTACGAGGGTATGCCTGTGGGTGCTGTACCGGGCACCGTACCAAAAATGTTGCTACCCTATCAAAACACTACACTACTACAGCACCAGCTATCTACTTTGCAGGCCGTACCGGGCTGCAGTATACTGGTGGTTACCGGTTGCTATCATAGCATTTTGCAACCCATCCTGGCGGCTCAGCAAATAGCCTATGTATTTAACAGCAATTGGCAGGCAGGCATGGGTAGCTCTATACATACAGCAGTACAACATATAAATGAATATTATCCTGCCAGCACTGGGGTATTGCTTACCGTTTGCGACCAGCCATTTATCAGCAGCGCCCTGCTAATAAATATGCTTGCACTGCAACAAAGCCAAGGCAAAAACATTGTAGCCTGCACTTACCGGGGCACTACCGGTACACCTGTATTTTTTAGTAAAAAATATTTTAGCCAATTGCTGCAGCTAAATGGCACACAGGGAGCCAAGCAGGTAGTACAGCAGCATATTGCCGATACTGTATTGGTAAATTTTGAGGCAGGCGCTACAGATATTGATACTGCCGCAGATTACCAGCAATTAACAGGATAAGCTCAGTGTTTTTTGTGCAGCAGCCCTTTTTTTACCATATCATTTACAATCATTTTTCCGTATGCATGGCTCATCGATTCTGTAGAAGCCGGATTAAAAGATTTTGTTTGCACAGCATACAGCAATTCTTTTTTCTGTAAATCGTACCAATTGCTTTCCCAAAAATAATGGGTGTTTTCGGCATAATACCCCGGCTCGTAAATACGGCTGCTGATGGTGCTGTAGTATCCGCCAAACCTTCGCTGGTACACACTATAAGGGCTGTGTAATACTGCGCCGGGTATATACTGGCTTTCTTTTTCTTTATCCAGCAGGGTAATGGTAACCACCGCATCTGCACCATCTTTTTCCAGTATGGCTGCTGCAGCAGCCTCTGTTATTCCAGCAAAAGATTGTGGCCCAAATTGCTGCAATGATGATACAGCAGTGTAACCAAGCGCTGTGAGGTCGCCCACAAAATGCTGCTCCATTTTTTCTCTAAAGGCACGATCGTTGTTTTTGATTAATGCCACCACTACAATTTTTTGATACTCCCTGGGCGCAACATCCTCTGCAAGCCAGCTATGCGTAATACGGGTAGCTGAGCAGCCGGCCAGCATACCTGCCATTGCTGCCAGTATGATTGTTTTCATACCATTTAATTTTAAGCAAATTAGCCCGTGGCTGGCAGGCTGTGTATGATGATAGTCAACCCGGGTGGCAATTATCATCATACCCAAAAAAAGAGCCCCTGTATAGAGAATACAGGGGCGATTAAACCAATATACAACCTACTATTTTACATCAATTTGTTTGCCCGGTGCCAACTGCCGGGCTTCGTCTTTTTTAGGCAGCCGCAGGTTAAGTACCCCATCTTGGTACCGGGCATCAATCTGCTCTTTATTTACCTCTTCTGGTAAAGTAAAACTTCTGCTAAAGCAAGCATAGTTATATTCCTTTCGGGTATACCGGGCATCGTTTTCCTCTGCTGTATGTTCTTTTTGACATTCAATGGTAAGCAGTTGCCCGTCTATCAAAATTTTAAAATCTTCTTTATTCATCCCCGGCACAGCCAGCGATACTGTAAAATCATTTGTATTGTCGGTAATATTTACGGCGGGCACTGTAAGCATCCGGCCGGCCAATCCACCCGTATCGAACCACTCGTTCCAGGGGCGGAAAAAATCGTCAAACAAAGCAGGTGTGTTACCGGCTTTTAAAATAGACCTGGTTGACATAAAACCTCCCGTTTTAAAAGTGATTAAAAATTGTTTTAATAAAACAAAACTATTGCCACCCGGCAGGCGGAAAAAAGAGATACGTCAGTAATAAAAATGATTAATATCAGCTACCGGCAGCGGTATTTGCCAGTGCCAGCAATTGCCAGTAGGGCGGATAATAATGGTGCTGTTGTATAAATGCATTTACCAAAACCTGGGTTTGATTTTTTACCCGGTTGTACATGGCTACAAAGGTTTGGTTTTTGAGTGCCCGGGTAGCGCTCATGCCTTCGGGTATGATACCCGGTTTGCCAAAAAGGTTTAGCAGCATGCAATACCCTTTTAGGATGCGTACAGGAGGCAGCAGCCAATGGTTGTACCCAATGGTTTTGCCTTTATCGGCCTGCAGCAGCAGGGCATCCATCACGGCATTATCCAGGTGATCGTTTTGTAGTGTTTCGGGATCCCGCCATTCGGCTACAACGCTTTGTTGCGGATCGTACTCCAGGTCGCTGGGCATTTGTGTCACAAAATGCGTAACCCCAAAATTGCTGAGCCAGTTTACCACCCCTTGAGATGAGATGGAAGATACCGCCTGCCATAAATGGATGCCTTGCTTTTTGTATGCATAAGAGGCTACCTCTGAGCAAAACAAGGCGCTGCTATCATAAAAATCCATTTTAAAATCGTACGGAATGTGCCGTTGCTGTGCAGCATCATACGCAAACTTAGCCGCCTGGTGGGGCAATAGCGGATTTGCTTTTATTGCTGGCAAATCGGCCCTCGGCCGTAATACCATAAAACGAAGTTTTTTATCTTGCACATACTGTTGGGCAGATGCAATGGCCACACCTTTTTCGATATGTGCTTCTACCAGGTAAGCCGTATTTTTTTCATCTACATAAATTAAGGCCACATGCGAAAAATTGCCCGGGTAATTATTACCCCGGGAAATAAGGGCACTTACTGGCGCACCACCCCGTGATACCAGCAAATCGCCGCTATGTACCTGTATACCCAATAAATTGGTGGCGGGTGATAAGGCTGGCGTTGCCGTTACATTTAAAACGGGTGCATATGGCAGCGTATCTGTTTGCAACAATACCTCTTCGGTAGCGGCCCTCATACCATACAACAGTTGGTATAAAGTATTGCGTATATTTTTTTGATTGATATCCCAATACTGCGATTGTTGCTTAACCAGGTTACGGGTGGTATTGTAGCATGCCAAAAAAGTATCCCGGTGTACAGGCCTTGCCGCTACCAGCGGAGCCATTTCAAAATAATTGTTTAGCAACTGCAGCCAGCCGCTATCAGTAGCAGGTAAGGGTTGTAGGGCTAGTTGCTGCAGCAACTGCTGCTGTTGCTGCATTAAAATAGCAACAGCGCTATCTATCACAACTGGAGGTTGGGTAAGGGCTTTATCAAACTGCTGCTCCAGCTTGCTCCACCGGGCATCTTGTTGCCAGGCAAAGGGTTCTTGTGGTGCAGGGCTGCCCGCAGACTGCTTGCTATCGGGTATTAATAGCAGCAAGTAAATAATGCCAAGGCCTACCAGTATTTTAAGCAAGATTTTTTTTAACCGCCGCATGCTGCAAGGTAATTTAATTTACCCGGCGCAAAAAAAGCCAGCATACAAAAAATGATTACCAGCATGTACCAGAACCTGCAAAAAAAATTGCGTCACCAACCACAATTAATTGGCCATTGAATAGCTGTATTATTGCTTGGCTGCATAAGCGGCCAGGTAAGCTTTTGCTTTTTTGCCTGCTTCTTTTATATCTGCATCCTGCCAGTTTCCGTCGGAAGCGGCGGATGGTTGAAGTACCGAGCAAGTTTCATTTTTATCTGATACCGACCATGTTATCCAGCTTAGCTTACGCTGGTCCATCCAGTTTACCCAGCGCTGCCACTCTTCATAATCCAGCGGGCCATCGCCAGTTGCTTCCATCCCGGCACATTCAGAAATAAATATGGGTAAGCCCTTTTTAATGGCTTCATCGGTGCGGTCTCTTAGCCATTGCTTATGGGTGGCGGCATAAAAATGTACGGTATACATCAGGTTGTGGTAGCCTGTGATAGGATCGGCAGCGGCCAATTGAATATCTTGATCCCAGCGTGGGCAACCGGCCAGTATTATATTATCGGGGTCGTTGGCACGGATGGCTTTAATTACTGCCTCGGAATAGGCTTTTACCTCGGGCCAGGTTTCGTAATCGGGCTCATTAAATATTTCGTAAATCACATTGGGATGATGACCATATTTTTTTGACATTTTATCAAAAAAATCTACCGCCTGCTGCTGGTGAATATTATGATCGTGCCAGTCTATCAATACATACACACCTTGCTGTATGCAGGCGTCAATTACAGCCTCAATCAATGCAACCGAGCCGGCAGCATTGCCCAAATATCCCTGGTTGTTTAACTCGATACCCATCGACGCCCTGATAACGGTACAGTGCCATTGGGTTACCAGCTCCTGCACAGCACCGGCATTGTAAAACCGGGGCCACAGGTTATGCCAGCCAAAGCTCATGCCGTGTAACACTACATCATTTCCTTTTTCATCTGTAAGCTGCGTGCCTTTTACCTGCAATTGGCCGTGCTGTTTTACCGGCTGTGCATAGGCGTTAGCATAGCAAACTGCAGCTACTAGTATGCAGGTTATTATTTTTTTCATTGGTAAATATTTTTAAGATCGTTTTGGAACAAGGTATAGTTATGCTGATAAAATTTTAAAAAATCAGGCACCGATGGATGGCCCGGAAAAGGCGCATAATAATGGGTTGGACTGTTGCGGTCGTTACGCCATACCAGTACATAACAAATTTGTAATTTTTCTTTTAGCATGGTGGCCAGCAGGCTTTGTGTCCACCAGTTGTTATCTGCCACCGACTCCAGCCCTGTTTCGGTAAACGCTGCCAGCTTATTGTTTTGGAGGGCAAATGCATGTACAATCTTTAATTTTTGCAGGCCAGCCGCCAGGTTATAATGACCATCCCTGCCAAAATCTGCATAATCATCAAAGCCCACCATATCTACCCAATCGTTACCCGGGTAGCGCTCTGTAAAGGCTGCCTCGTTGGTAAAGGTACAATCAGGCGAAAAGGCATACAGCAGGTTATGCACCTGCATGCTATCTCTTAAAAAACTAACCGTAAACTGCCAAAGACTTTTAAATTGTGCAGCCGTACAATGAGCCTTTCCCCACCAAAACCAATTGCCATCTTGCTCGTGGTATGGCCTGAATATAAGTGGTATCTGCTCTCCATTTTTGCCACGGGCATCTTTTATCAACCCGGCAACCGACTTAAGTATTTGTTTGTATTGCTGGTGATAAGCACCACCGGGTATAATAAGCCCCACGGCTGGTTTAGATACACTATCTACCCAATAAAAGCCACCACCCGAAGCAGGATTGGCAAAATGCCAGGCCACTGTTACTACTCCACCACGGTTATAAGTAGCCGCAATATTTTTTAATAGTTTTTGTTTTACCGCATCTTGTTCTGCAGGCGGGCAATTGGTAAACCCTCGTAAATCAACTCCAATCACTGCAGGATGTGTACCCGTAACGGACTTTACATCGCTTCGGTCGTCATCCCCCTCCCAACCATGGCCATACTCTGTAGCATGCTGGTGTCCAAACAAAGTATGCTGCTTTGCCAATTGACGCAAGTTATTTGCCAATGCCTTCGTTTCAGCAGTGGCCTTTGCATCTACCAACAGCATATTGGTTTGTGCAATAGCACAGTTTGTAATAAGCAGGCAAAAAAACATCAAAAAAAGTTTCATACAGCGTGGTGTTATTTTTGGGTGATGCGTATTACACAGCCGCCGCCCTGTGCCAGGTGAACAGGTATTTTGTCAGCAGCATTGAGGCTGATGATTTCTTTTTTATAATCCGTTGCATTTTTATTGGCATTTACGCCATCTTTAAAAATAACTGCTTCAAACTCGCCAGCACCTAAAAATGCAGCATCAATGCTGATGTCTCTTTCGGTCCAGTTTGTCATGGCGCCTATGTACCAGGTTTTTTCTTTTTTACGGGCCATTACGATGTATTCGCCCAGTTGTGCATCCAGCGGCAACGTTTCGTCAAATACAGTAGGTACCTGGCTGATAAAGTTTGTACACTCCTGCTCCTTTATATAAGCGGTGGGGTTATCGGCCAGCATTTGCAAAGGCGCTTCGTACACTACATACATGGCCATTTGATTGCATCGGGTGCCCATACCCACGGGCAACGATTGGCTGGCAGCGGCAGTACCTTTAGTGCTGTTACGCATGGCGCCGGGTGTATAGTCCATTGGGCCGGCCATCATGCGTATAAATGGTAGTGTTACGGCGTGTGCAGGCACCCTGCTATCTGCATTCCATTTCATGTATTCCATACCTCTTACCCCTTCAAAATTTACTACGTTTGGCCAGGTACGTTGCAGGCCTTGTGGCGGAAACACGCCATGCAAATCGAGCAGCAGTTGGTGCCGGGCAGCTGCTTCGGCCAGTGTATAGCAGGATGCAATCATTTTTTGATCGTTACGATCTAAAAAATCTACTTTAAATCCTTTTATACCCATGGCCGCATATTTTGCACACAGCGCTTCGGTATCCCGGGTTATGGCATACCAGGTACTCCATAAAATGATGCCTACATTTTTCTGTTTGG
>JBDKJT010000029.1:0-21677 GCA_039796475.1 Bacteroidota bacterium
ATGATTTTTTTCATTGATGATACAAAGGTAGCCAGTTTTTTTATTTGGCCAATTACAGGCTTCAGATAAATAAAAATTAACAAATACAGGCAAGCTAATTAACAAAGTTCCACTGTATGCCAAACCGGATAACCATGCCAGGATAAATATAATGCGGTGCTGCAAAATTATTGTGTATAAAACCGAAACCGTTAACAAAGCTGATACTGTTTAGGTTTTCGGCCCGCAGGTAGCCGGTAAAAGTGCGGATGCGAAAGTG
Source organism: Bacteroidota bacterium (assembly GCA_039796475.1). GTDB lineage: Bacteria > Bacteroidota > Bacteroidia > Chitinophagales > Chitinophagaceae > Ferruginibacter. Next base: position 260 of record JBDKJT010000029.1, read on the forward strand.
CATAAAAGCGTGTATATCTGGCCGGTTGCTGATGCTGCTGCTATCCTGCGGCATAAACTGGCCCATGGCAGGCGAGTAGTTATAAGCTTTGTAAGGGGTGTAATACCTAAATTCTATACCAGTGCTAAGGTTGAGATTTTTAAAAAATACACCCTCATAAGCCACCCTGTTACGGGTAAACAGCAAGGGAACTTTTACTGGTGCCGCAGCATCTGTTTGTTGCAGGGTAGCCTCTGCATACCAGTTCCATCGCCTGCTGATTTTTATTTTTTTTGAGGCACTAAGTTGCAGCAAGTTTATCACCCGGCTGTATTGATCGGTTTTGTAATAGTTGGTAAAAAAAAGATAATTGGTAATAAAGTAATTGGCTGCAGACAGGCTGATAAAAGGATTATCGGCACTGGCTTTTAGCACCAGTATATTTTCTTTATTATACGAGTTGGTATTACCTAAATTAAATGACGATTGTGGGTTGTATATAAACGATGGGCTCCGGTTTACATTTTGAAAAGACAAATTGATGAATCCCCATTTTTTGTTTAGCAGGCGGGATAGCGAGGCATAAGCATTATAATCTCCGCTGTTAAAACCATTCAGGTAAAACTCTCCATTTATAATGATATCCCAAAGCTTGTTTTTGGTTTTATTGCGGTACTCGCCATGCAAAATAATATTGTATAAACTGCGGCTCCCGGTATTAAAGCTGCCACTAATATTTTCGAGCCTTGCGCCTGCCTTTAAATACTGGCCGGAGTTTTTTGTATCGGGAAATTGAATGAGCGAAAAATCATTACTGATTACTTTCCAGCGGTCTTTTAATATAATAGAGTCGCCGGGCTTTAGGGTAGTATCGTACCAGTTTTGATAGATGGTAGAATCGGTATCATAATCTCTAAATTCAAACCGGTGGGTGCTGTAAGTAAATGTGTGCTGAAAACGAAGTTTAGGGTAAAAAAGGTATTCTGTGGTAGAGTCGTTTATTTCGATGGAATCTCTTTTGCCAATATCGTAGGAGTGCCGGTAAAAAAATGTAAACTCCTTTTGCAGGTTGCCTGTACGTACGGTAGTGTTAAATGGGTTGGGATTGTTATCGTCGTCCTGGCCGAGGTTTACCGGTATGGAAAAACGCCTTTTAAAATTAGGGCTTGTTAAAAAGGTATCGCTTTTAATACCGCCATTTTCAGCTGCCTTTAAATTATTGCTTAATACCAAAAAATAGCTGGCATAGCGCTTTCTTTTTCCCTGGTAATTACTAAAAAAACGAAGGTTGTTATGCGTAGTGTTGTGAGTAATTAAAAAACCCGGTGCATTAATGAGGCGGTATTCAAATCCAAAATTTAAATTTGGCCGGGGGTTTTGGGTATGCAGTATTTTTATTAACTGCTCTTGGCCAGATGCCAGTTGATAATTTAACTGTGTAAACGGGCGGGTAGTTTTAAAAAAACGGGCATTTTGCAAATTGTATTTGTACAAATCAAAACTATGAAACCCGGGATCCCACCCGGGCCGGGTATAAGGTGTAAATATAAGCGAATAGCCAGCGGCACCATTTAAGCCAAGGTATTGCTGGGCAGCTGGCACCGTAAAATATTTATAAAAATCGTTGATGCTGGTATCCAGCCTGAGCGGCCGGATAGAATCTAGCTGGCGGTAGCTAATATTTACCGAATCCTTTGCATCATCCCGGTGCTCAAAACTAATGGTATCTGCAGATCTGCCACTATTGCCGGCATTACCCATATTAGAAAAATTGCCTTTTAAATTACCCGACTGTGCATAAACCAACTGCAGGCAGTTACACAATAGTACTGCTGTTAATAAAGCAATTGCTTTAATATACCCATCATCCCCGGCTGCCTGCGGCCTGCTTTTGTACAAAGCAGCACACAACTTAGGTAACAGTTGTTTTGGCATCATAAAAAAAACAAAAATTTGCTGGCAAATGTATGCCATCAAATGTTAGCAACAGTTTAAATAAGGGCTTACCACTCATTGTTTTGGGGGTAAACCCGCCGAATGTCATCTGGGTGTAATAAAAACAAAAACTTACTTACAGTTTATTATCTTCGTCCAAATTTTTTAAACACATGAATCTTCACGAATACCAGGCTAAAGGGCTTTTAAAAAAATTTAATGTTCCTGTACAGGAAGGCATTGCTTGCAATACCGCTACCGAAGCGGAAGAAGCATACAAACAAATTCATACAGAATTCGGAAGCAAATTTGCAGTTGTTAAAGCGCAAATACATGCCGGTGGCCGCGGTAAGGGCACCATTGTTGGTACCGACCAGCGTGGCGTTGCCGTAGGCAAAACTGCAGACGATGTTAAACGAATTGCTCAAAATATTATTGGAGGTACACTGGTTACTATACAAACAGGTGCTGCCGGTAAACTGGTTAACAAAGTATTAGTAGCACAAGATGTTTATTACGAGGGCCCCAATCCTGTTAAAGAGTTTTATTTATCAATTTTGCTCGATCGTACCAAGGGCCAAAATGTAATTATGTATAGCACCGAGGGTGGAATGAATATTGAAGATGTGGCACATGATACCCCCGAAAAGATATATAAAGAGTGGGTGCATCCCGGTGGCGGGCTCGAAGCTTTCCAGGCCAGGAAAATTGCTTTTAACCTTGGCTTAAGCGGTACTGCTTTTAAAAATTGTGTAAAGTTTGTAACCAACTTGTACAGTGCCTATGTAGGGCTAGATTGCGGCATGCTGGAAATTAACCCGCTGTTTAAAACCAGCGACGATAAAATAATTGCGGTGGATTGTAAGATGAGTATTGATGATAATGCTATTATTCGCCACCCGGATATTGCAGCATTAAGAGATATTACTGAAGAAGACCCCACCGAAGTAGAGGCAGGTAAGTATAACCTCAATTTTGTAAAATTGGATGGCAATGTAGGTTGTATGGTAAATGGTGCAGGGTTGGCCATGGCAACTATGGATATGATTAAGCTTAGTGGTGGCGAGCCTGCTAACTTTTTAGATGTGGGTGGCACAGCCAATGCACAAACGGTGGAAGCTGGTTTCCGGATTATTTTAAAAGACCCTAAAGTAAAGGCAATTCTTATCAATATTTTTGGTGGTATTGTACGTTGCGACAGGGTTGCACAGGGTGTAATTGACGCCTACAAATCCATCGGAAACATTGAAATACCCATTATAGTAAGATTACAGGGTACCAATGCAGATGTGGCCAAGCAATTGATAGATGAAAGCGGCTTAAAAGTACAAAGCGCCATTTTACTCAGTGAAGCGGCTGCATTAGTAAATAAGGCTGTAGCTTAACAATAAATTTAATTGATACAACACAAAGCCCACGCCCAGCGTGGGTTTTGTGTTGTATCACAAAGTTGCCCTGTAAAAACAGGGCAACACTTATCAAAACCAACTGTATACCTCAAAACCGTATCAGTTATGAAACTGCAATTTCTTTAGGTGTAATTTTTACCTCTTCTTTTTTTGGTAGCTCCACTTTTAAAATACCATTTTCGTACCTGGCAGCTATTTGAGTGGCATTAATTTTTTCATCTAACGTAAAGCTGCGTTTAAAAGCTTTGTAACCAAACTCCCTTCTAATCTGCTTAGCGCCTTCCATTTTAATTTCTTCTTTTTTTTCTGCACTAATGGTTAAAATGTTTTGGTCGAGCTTAATGCTAAAATCCGCTTTTTCCATACCGGGGATGGCTACTTCTAGCTGGTAGGCATCGGCTACTTCGGTAATATTTACCGGCGGAAAACCCAATACATCTTCTCTTAACGATTTGCCAAATGTGGCTGGAAAATCATTAAAAAAGTCGTTTATTAAACCATCAAATGACTTTGCAACAGGGTTGTTTACTTTTACGAGTGTCATAGCTATTTATTTTTTGTTTTTTAAATATTGTTTCCGGGTATGTTTCAAACACCGTTCCAACCGAAAATGCTGGTACAAAATGACCTGATTACTCATTTTTTAAGCCATATTGTCAATTTTGAAGTATTTATAAAGACATTCTGTCGGTTCATTTACTAAATCAGGCGTTTTTTTAAACACATAATTCTGCTTGTATGTTTTGTTATGCGTTAGTTAGTAGCTTTGCAGTCCAACAAAATAATAACAACTATGTATCCAGCAGAAATTGTAATACCAATGAAGGAAGAATTAACAGAAAATGGTTTTTCTGAAATGTTAACTGCTGCCGATGTGGAACAAAAGCTGAATGAAAAAGGAACTACCCTTGTAGTGATAAACTCCGTATGTGGCTGTAGCGCCGGTACTGCCCGGCCGGGTGTATTAATGGCTGTGCATAACAGCGAAAAAAAGCCTGATACCCTTGCCACTAGTTTTGCCGGGTTTGATGTAGATGCGGTTAAAAAAATCAGGGAGCATTTAATGCCTTACCCGCCATCTTCTCCTTCTATTGCTTTGTTTAAAGATGGAGAATTAGTTCATTTTATCGAACGCCATAATATAGAAGGCCGCAGCGCACAAATGATTGCCCAAAACCTGATGGGGGCATTTGATCAGTTTTGCAATTAAATAATTGATGGGTTAAGTAAGCATCCCGTGGGTAAAATCCACGGGATTTTTTTGCAATTAAAGCCGCCGCTGTAGCGGTTATTTATTTGCCGTAATTGGTTTAGCGGCCAATGATATTGATACAGAATGAATATATTGCAGCTCTTAAATTTGAAAATAGTTTATGTATCCAAATTTATATTACGTTTTTAAAGACTGGTTTGGTGTAGAATGGAAGGCCCTGAGTTTTCTTAACACATTTGGGCTTATGGTGGCCATCAGTTTTTTAATTTCGGCACTGGTGATGACTAGTGAGCTAAAGCGCAAAGAAAAGCAAGGGTTGCTTTTTCCCAGGGAAGAATTTATTACAGTGGGCAAGCCTGCCTCCTTTATCGAGTTATTAATAAATTTTATTACCGGTTTTTTATTTGCCTACAAGCTAATTGGTTTGTTGTTTAATAAGCCAGAGGATATGAGCCCGCAAGCCTATGTATTTTCTGCCGAAGGAAACTTTTTTGCTGGCGTAATTGCGGGGCTTGCATTGGCCTTTGTAAAATGGCGTGAAAAGGATAAGCAAAAATTAAAAGCCCCCGAGCAACGAAGCGTACGTATTTGGCCACACGACAGGGCAGGAGATATTGTGATATTGGCCCTGGTATTTGGCATATTGGGCGCAAAGTTGTTTGATAGTTTTGAAAATTGGGATGATTTTATGTCCGACCCCATTGGTCGCTTATTTTCGGCAGGCGGCTTAACTTTTTATGGCGGCCTTATTTTAGCCACTGTCGCCATCTGTATTTATGCGGTAAAAAAGAATATTAAGCTAATACATTTGGCCGATGCCATTGCGCCTGCATTAATGCTTGCTTACGCTTTAGGGCGTATCGGGTGCCAGGTATCTGGCGATGGGGATTGGGGTATATATAACAGTGCGTATATAACCGACCCCACCGGTAAAGCGGTGCTTGCCAAACCGGGTGAATTTGAGGCACAGGTAAACCGCTACAAAACCTATTTTTTATTTGGCGAAGTGCAGGATCCCGGTACCCAAAACCAATTATTGGTAACCGACCGCAAAAGTGACGCTATTGATAAAGTGCCCCATAAATCTGTAAAAGCACCCGCTTTTTTACCCAACTGGTTGTTTGCCTACAGCTATCCGCAAAATGTAAATAAAGATGGGATACGGTTAGAAGGCAATACAGATGAGCATAACAGGGTTTTGCCCGTGCCCGTTTTTCCTACACCGGTATACGAAACGATTATTTGCAGCTTACTTTTTGCCGGTTTGTGGATTTTTCGCAGGCAAATAAAACCTGCAGGTATGATGGCTGGCCTTTACCTGGTATTAAATGGATTGGAGCGCTTTGTAATAGAAGGTATCCGGGTAAATCACACCTACTCAATACTTGGTTTTCATCCGTCTCAAGCCCAGGTAATAGCATCGGGCCTTGTGCTGGCTGGTATATTATTGATCATTTTGGCCAAGGCTAAAAAGTTTTCGGTAGAGTGATAACAAAGAATAATAGTAGAGCCTCCCGATTGTAAAATTTCGGGAGGCTTTTTTATTTAATTGATAATAAGATACTTATGCCTAATTAAGGCGTTACTTTTTATTCGCATTACAATTTTTTTAACAGTTTGCCGGCCAACATTATCTACAACCGTCTATGTAAACTATTATACCTTGCAATGCAAAGTACCTACTTTTGTTATGTACAATTCAAAACAAAGTATAAAGTATAGCCATGAAACATTTATTTAGCCTGCTAACTGCATGCAGCATCAGCATTGCAAGTATTGCACAAACCTCCGGTAAAATCTCCGGCTCAGTTCAGGATGCCAACAGTAAAAAAATGATAGAAGCTGCTACCGTTACACTTTTAAAAAGTGCAGATAGTAGTTTGATAAAAACTTCCGTTGCTGACAAGGATGGTAATTTTTATTTTGAAAACATAAAAGAAGGTAGCTACCTGGTAAGCGCCACTTCTTTGGGGCACAACAAAGTATATAGCCAGGCTTTTTCAATTACAGCCACTGCAGATTCTTACAATACTGGGGTGCTAGGCATACAACCGGCCAACCAAAACTTAAAAGAGGTAGTAGTTACTACCAAAAAACCATTTATAGAGGTAAAGCCTGATAAAATGATTGTAAATGTAGAGGCTTCTGCATCCAATATTGGTACATCAGCCATGGATGTATTGGAAAAATCGCCAGGCATTACTGTAGATAAAGACGGTAACATCAGCTTAAAGGGTAAGCAAGGCGTAAGGGTATTTATTGATGGTAAGCCAAGTTACTTATCGGGCCAGGATTTGGCCAACCTGCTTAAAAGCATGTCATCTGCCCAGTTGGAGCAACTGGAAATAATGACAAACCCACCTGCAAAATACGATGCAGCAGGTAATGCAGGGGTAATCAATATCAAAACCAAAAAAAGCAAGGCCATGGGGTATAATGGTAGTATCAGCAGTGCCTACACCCAGGGTTTTTATGCCCGTACCAATCAAAGTGCCAATTTTAATTACCGCAATAAAAATGTAAACCTGTTTGGTAATTATAGCTACAGGTTAGATAAAAACCGGTCGGAGTTAAACTTGCTGCGTAAATTCAGGGATAAGGATTCCAAGCAATTATTATCAATTTTTGATCAGGATGCCCATTTTGTTAACAAGCACCAAACGCATAATGCTAAACTGGGTATAGATGTATCGCTTAGCAAAAAAACTACCGTAGGTGCAGTTGTTTCGGGCTTTATCAACAACGAGCAGTTTAATAATTACAATAACACACAGCTGCAAAACAGCCAGGGTATAACAGATTCTACTACCTATGCAACTACGCAAGTAGATGGCAAATGGAAAAACCTGAGTACTAATATTAACGTACGCCATGTGTTTGACAGCACAGGCAGGGAGTTGTCTTTTGATGCAGATATGCTTAAGTACAATCAAAAAAATAACCAGGGCTTATACAATAGTTATTTTGATGCCAATGGCTTGCCCAACGCCCCATCCGATACACTGTTGAGTGATATACCTGCAAATATTACTATCTATAGTTTAAAAGCCGATTACAGCCAAAACTTAAAAGGCAATGCAAAATTTGAAGCTGGATTAAAAGCCAGTTTTGTAAAAACAGATAACAATGCACAGTACGATTACCTGGTAAACGGTGTAAAAGTGAGAGACTTGGGCCGCAGCAACCACTTTATTTACGATGAGCAAATAAAAGCAGCTTATGTAAACGTAACCAAGCCCCTAAGTAAAAAATGGAATGCACAAGCTGGCTTAAGGGTAGAAAATACCTTGTCAAAAGGCAACCAGGCAACCACCCGTGAAACATTCAGGCGCAATTACACCCAGTTGTTTCCAACGCTGTTTATTAGCTACGAGGCCAATGAAAAAAATAGTTTTTCTGCCAACTATGGCCGAAGAATTGAAAGGCCCGACTATGCAGACCTTAACCCATTTTTCTTCTTCTTAGATAAATACACCTACCAGGCTGGTAATACAAACCTGCGTCCACAGTTTAGCCATAATATTGAGGCTTCTCACACTTATGGCGGCAGCTTTACCACTACCTTAAATTATACCAAAACCACCGATTTAATCAATGATGTAATTGATCAGAATGAAGAAAAAAACGAAACATTTATCACCAAAAGTAATATTGCCAGCCAGCGGCAGTATGGTATAACAGTTACTACATTGGTGCCTGTAAAAAAATGGTTGAAAATTAATGTGTACGCCAATTTTAGCAACAACAGGTTTAAAGGATTTATTAATAATGCAGATGTTGATATGCAAAGCAACTTGCTTACCACCAATATTAATGCACAGGCAAATTTGGGTAAAGGATGGAATGCAGAGTTAAGTGGATTTTATCGTACCAAAGGCTTAGATGGAGTATTATTAATTGGAGGCCTGGGTGCTGTAAATGGCGGTATTTCTAAGTCGATATTAAAAAATACCGCTACCGTTCGTGTTGGATTCAGGGATATTTTTTGGACACAGCGCTTTAAAGGGCAAGCCGTATACTCTTATATAGATACCCGTTTTACCCAACAGCGGGATAGCAGGCAGGTAAGTGTAAGTGCTAACTGGCGTTTTGGTAAGGGTAAAGCTGGCGCCCCTAAAAGAAAAACAGGTAGCGCTTCAGAAGAACAAAACCGGGTAAAAACCGGGGGAAATTAAAAACCTGTAATTGGTATAATAAAACGCAGTACGCTTTTGCACTGCGTTTTTTATATTTGTATAAACCAGTAACAGAAAATATAAATTATGCCATCTTTTGATTTTAGCAGCAAAGTAGATATCCAAACACTGGATAATGCCATTAATACCGTAAAAAAGGAAATTACTAACCGGTTTGATTTTAAAGACAGCCATGTAGTAATTGACCTTAATAAAAAAGACTTTAAGCTATTGCTGGAGGCAGACAGCGAAATGAAAATCGACCAAATTACCGATGTGTTAATCAGTCGTAGTATGAAGCAAGGGCTGGCAGCAGAAGTATACGACCTGAGTAAAGAACCTTACCCCAGTGGCAAAATTGTAAAAAAAGAAGTGCTGGTACGTAACGGCATCAAGCAGGAGGATGCCAAAAAAATTGTAAAGCTCATAAAAGACAGCGGCCTGAAAGTACAAGCCGCCATTATGGACGATATTGTACGGATAACTGCCAAAAAAATTGATGATTTACAATCAGTTATACAAGCATCCCGTGGCTGGAACCTTGGCATAGCACTACAAACGGTAAACATGAAAAGCTAGGCTTTAAAGTTTAAACGTTGATTTTTAACCAACTTTAAAAAATATGAGCGTTTATATACTGGTTTAAACGGTTTTTCCATTATCTTGTCAATCATACAACTCAGGTTGTGGGCGGATTATAAGCAATTTTAGGTTTTGCTGGTAAGGATAAATCGATTACCTTTGCACTCTTAAAAAACACATGGCAAAATCCATGTACAAATATTAAATTGTTATGAAAAAAGATTTGCATCCTAAAAGTTACCGTTTTGTAGTATTCAAGGATATGAGTAACGGACACCAATTTTTAAGCCGTTCTACTGCCGATTCTAAAGAAATGGTAAAGTGGGAAGATGGAAATGAATACCCAGTTATTAAGCTGGAGATTTCTAACACCTCTCACCCTTTTTACACTGGTAAAAATGTATTGGTTGATACCGCTGGCCGTATCGACAAGTTTAAAAAACGTTACGAGAAAAAATCAAACTAATTATAAAGATTGTTTTTCATGGCTATACTTTAAGTCCCCACCGGTTCCCCGGGGGGATTTTTTGTTATTGGCTTATATGGCATATTTTATAAGTATTACCAGTAATGGTTTGTGTTTAGTTAGTATTTTCGGGCAAAATGAACCTCCTTTTTGATGATAGTGGCCTTACACAGGCATTATACCCATTTACAGCCACCAGGCAGGTAAAGGATATAAGGGTAGGTATATTAACCATTTTTCAAAAATGGCAGCTAATATGCGCCAGGATGGGCAAACAATTGCCAGGCCCCGTAAGGGTAAAAGCCAACTGGATACCAACGCTGTTAAATGCCGGAGCTATCCTCAATGGCCAGCAGCCTGCAGATATACTGCAGATCACAAAGCCCTGGCATATTTTTCAATACAACGATGCTGCCATACGCAGCGATTATCAGCTAATTACAGCCGGCAGGCAATCGGCTCCATTATCCCCTACCAATCGGGTAATTGCTCCTCAAAATATTTTTATTGAGGAAGGTGCCGTGGTAGAACATGCTATTATTAATGCGGCCACCGGCCCGGTGTATATTGGCAAATCGGCGCATGTAATGGAGGGATGCCTGATAAGAGGGCCCTTTGCGTTAGGGGAGGGTGCAGTATTAAAAATGGGTGCTAAAATTTACGGTGCCACCAGCATTGGCCCCTTTTGCATTGCCGGTGGTGAAATAAAAAACAGTGTATTGTTTGGATACAGCAATAAAGCACACGACGGGTACCTTGGCGATAGTGTAATAGGCGAGTGGTGCAATTTGGGGGCAGGCACCTCTAACTCCAACATAAAAAATACAGCATCTGCCGTAAAAGTGTGGGATAATGAGGCAGCCCAATATACTGATGTAGGCATAAAGTGTGGGTTGTTAATGGGCGATTACAGCAGGTCGGCCATCAACACCTCCTTTAATACGGGTACTGTAGTAGGAGTATGTTGTAATATTTTTGGTAACAATTATCCTGATAAGCTGGTAGCTGATTTTACCTGGGGCAGCCAACCGTACGATTACAACAAAGCCCTGCAGGATATAGAAAACTGGAAAATGCTAAAAGGCTGTACGCTTACTGCAGAGGAAAAACAATATTTACAATCGCTTTTTTATAATAAAAAATAAAACAAACAATGAGAAAACAAATAGCAGCCGCTAACTGGAAAATGAATCTTACCCTGCAACAAGGTAACGCATTGCTGGCCGAATTATTAAACGGGTCTATAAAGCCGGGAGATAACCAGGAAGTGGTGCTGGGCATTCCTTTTCCTTACTTGGTAAACGTAAAAGGGCTGTTGGCTGGTAAATCAAATTTTTACCTGGCTGCACAAAACTGTTACAACAAAAAATCGGGTGCCTATACAGGTGAAGTAAGTGCAGAGATGCTGCAAAGTATTGCGGTAGATTATGTAATACTGGGCCACAGCGAAAGAAGAGAGTATTTTAGCGAAACCAACAGTATGCTGGCTGAAAAAATAAATATTTGTCTTGAAAATGGATTGAAGCCCATCTTTTGTTGTGGAGAGGCACTGGATATAAGGGAGGCTGGTACACAAAACGATTATGTAGCACAGCAATTAAAAGAAAGTTTATTTCATCTTACAGCAGAGCAGCTAACAGGTTTTGTAATTGCCTATGAGCCAATTTGGGCAATTGGTACCGGCAAAACAGCCAGCAGCCAGCAAGCACAAGAAATGCATGCACATTTACGTAGTGTATTGGCCGCACAATATGGTGCAGCAGTGGCCAATTCAGTTTCAATACTGTATGGAGGCAGCGTAAAAGCAGCTAATGCAAAAGAAATATTTGGTCAGCCAGATGTAGACGGTGGACTGGTAGGTGGTGCATCCTTAGTGGCAGCCGAATTTATAGCCATCGCCGGAAGTTTGAAGTAAGCAACAAGCTTACATCAAATCCATTGCTTTGGCAAAATAGGTGACGTTAAATGGTAATACCATTGAGCAATATCCACCACCAATTTTATATACAAAAAAGAATGCAGCAACAGATACAAGAAATAATACCCAATATAATGCGGTAGATTTTTTTGTTGATTCCATTTTTTCCGAAGTTTTGGCAAAAATAAGGTAAAAGCATTTAAATCAGTTCATTAAAAACTGCTGGCCTTAGCTGGCAGTTTTTAATGAACTTTTTACGCAATCGTTTGCAGGTTTTGTATTAACGGAATGCAGGCCAGCACAGCTTTTGGCTTAGCCATAAGATATTTATTGTGTAAATTTTACATTTTGCAGCAAAAGTTTTTATATTGCTGCCTCTTATCCAATTATAACTCGATTGCCAGATGACATTGAATTTTTATATACGCTTCTCCACGCAATACGGCCAAACACTCCATCTTTCTGGTAGCCATAGCGCCATGGGCAGTGATGATTTTGCACTGGCATTACCCATGCAATACTTTAGCGAAGATCTCTGGCACCTGGAAGTGCGCCTGGATGCAGCAGCAGAACTTCTAAACATTAATTATCGTTACATTTTAAAAGAGCAGGATGGCAACGAAATTGTAGAATGGGGTAACGACAGGCTGATTGATTTTAAGAAAGTAACAGCAAAAGATATCAGCTTAATTGATACCTGGAATCATGCCGGGGAGGTGGAAAATGCTTTTTTTACCAAACCATTCCAGGATGTGTTTTTTTCGGCATCAAAAAACACCAAAGGCAAGGTTAGCAAAAGTTTTACCCATGAGTTTAAAGTAAAGGCACCCCTTTTAAAAGAAACAGAAACACTTTGTATAGCAGGTAGTGGAAAAGTATTGGGCGATTGGGATACCAGCGCACCTGCACTGATGACTAAAGAAGGCAATTGGTGGACGGTAAGACTCAATTTTGCTAACGAAAATTTTCCCATCGTTTACAAATACGGGGTTTATAACAACACCGAAAAAAAGTTTACAGCGTTTGAAGCAGGCAACAACCGGATGGTGCCCGGTAATACCAGTAAAGGAAAGCAAAACATCGTACACGATGGCTTTGCACAAATGCCCTATCCCGGCTGGAAAGGTGCAGGTGTAGCCATACCTGTGTTTAGTATCCGCAGCCAAAAAAGCTTTGGCGTAGGTGAGTTTACCGATATTATGTTATTGGCAGATTGGGCAAAAACGGTTGGCTTAAAGCTAATACAACTGTTGCCCATTAACGATACCACGGCAACGCATACCTGGGCAGACTCTTACCCGTATGCCGCCATTTCTGCATTTGCACTTCACCCCATGTTTTTAAATCTTGGCAAAGTGGCTGGCACCCGCCATGCATCGGTGGTAAAAGCAGTGGAGCAAGAAAGGCTACGTTTAAATGCATTACCAGACGTAGACTATGAGGCAGTAAACAAACATAAAATTGCCATTGCAAAACAGTTGTACCAATTACAAAAAGATGAGCTTGCCAATAACAACGCTTATTTTGAATTTTTTGAACTTAACCGGCATTGGCTGGTGCCTTACGCCGCATTTTGTTACCTGAGGGATAAATATAAAACCGTTGATTACAATCAATGGAAAACACATCATGAATACGATGAGCATGCCATACAAAAACTGGTGGCTCCAACTCAAAAACACTACGATGCAGTAGCTGTTCATTACTTTATACAATTTCACTTGCACCTGCAGTTAAAGGAAGCAACTGCTTATGCCCATAAAAATAACATTATTGTAAAAGGAGATTTGCCAATTGGGGTATACCGCTACGGATGTGATGCATGGATGGCTCCTGACCTATACAATATGCAAACGCAGGCAGGTGCACCTCCCGACGATTTTGCTGTAAAGGGTCAAAACTGGGGTTTTCCTACTTACAACTGGAAAAAAATGCAGGCCGATGGCTATGCCTGGTGGCGCAGGAGGTTTGAGCAAATGAGCGAATATTTTGATGCTTACCGCATTGATCATATACTGGGTTTCTTTCGTATTTGGAGCATCCCCCTGCATGCGGTAGAAGGCATCATGGGGCGTTTTGTACCTGCCATACCCGTGCATATACAAGAGCTGCATCAAAATAATATTTCGTTTGATTATGCCCGCTATTGCAGGCCGCATATTACGCAGCAGCTGGTATACGAGCAATTTGGCAACGAAGCGGAATATGTAAAAAATACTTTTTTAAACTGGGTAGGAGATAGCTTTGAGCTAAAGCAAGCATTTAATACACAGCGAAAAGTAGAAGCACACTTTAACCTGTTGGCAGATTCCGAAACGAATTTATACATCCAGCAGGGCTTATACTACCTTATCAGTAATGTGATATTTTTTGAAGAAGAAGGTAGCCAGATGCAGCAGTTTCACTTTCGGTTTAATATGGAAAGTACGCCTTCTTTTCAAGCCCTTGATGAGCAATCAAAACAAGGGCTCAAAAATTTATATGTCAATTATTTCTTCCGCAGGCAGGATGATTTTTGGAAAAAAGAGGCCATGCATAAATTGCCTTCTTTAAAAAGAAGTACCAATATGCTGGTATGTGGAGAAGACCTTGGCATGGTACCGGCATGCGTACCAGATGTGATGAAACAATTAGGGATGTTAAGCCTCGAAATTCAGCGTATGCCAAAAGATCCGGAAACGGAGTTTTTTCACCCAGCTGGCGCACCCTACCTTTCGGTGGTTACCCCAAGCACCCACGATATGAGTACAATAAGAGGTTGGTGGGAAGAAGATAGTAACAAAACACAACGTTTTTACAACAACATACTGGGGCATTATGGCGGGGCTCCCTATTTTTGTGAAGCATGGATTAACCGGGAAATTGTAGTACAGCATTTATTTTCACCTGCCATGTGGTGTGTTTTTCAATTGCAGGATATTATGGGCATTAGCAACGCACTAAGGCGGCAAAATCCCAACGATGAGCGGATAAATGTACCTGCCAACCCAAAGCATTACTGGCGCTACCGTATGCACATAACGCTGGAAGAGTTGATGAAAGAAACAACCTTTAACACAGAGTTAGGCAGCTATGTAAAAGCAAGTGGCCGATAATAAAAATAATTGTTAGTAGAGGTGCCGGGTAATCAGCCCGGCATTTTTATTTATTTTGCATGGTATGATAAAAGTTGAGTATAAAATTCAGCAGCTTCCTTTTAAGTATCCCTTTACCATTTCAAAAGGTACAAAAACACACCAGCCCACTTTCATTGTACAGCTGGAGTATTTTGGTGTAAAAGGTTATGGCGAAGCACCTGCCATTACTTATTACAATATCCCGGTAGAAAAAATGGCCAGCGACCTGGAACAGAAAAAGAAGTTTGTTGAAAAATTTGCCTTCTCTGATCCAGAGCGATACTGGCATTATTTGCACCATCTTTTTCCTGCCAATCCATTTTTAGTATGTGCATTGGATATGGCAGGCTGGGATTTGTTTGGCAAATTAAAAAGGCAGCAACTGCACCAGTTGTGGGGCCTTAACACACATACTGCACCCTTAACAGATTACACCATTGGTATAGATAGTATTGATAAGATGCTGCATAAAATGCAAGAAAAACCATGGCCCATATATAAAGTAAAAGTAGGTGTAGAGGGCGATGTGGAAATGGTGGCCGCATTACGCAATGCTACCAACGCGGCAATAAGGGTGGATGCCAATGCCGGATGGACACTGGAGCAGGCATTGCAAAAAATTCCGCAATTAAAAGCACTGGGAGTACAAATGGTGGAGCAGCCATTGGCTAAAGATAATTGGGAGGGAATGAAGATTTTATTCAATCAATCTGTATTGCCCTTGTACGCAGATGAAAGCTGTGTGGCAGAGGCAGATGTAGATAAATGTTACAACCATTTTCACGGCATCAACATAAAACTAACCAAGTGCAGTGGTATTACGCCAGCTCGCCGGATGATAAAAAGGGCCCGTGAACTAAACTTAAAAGTAATGGTAGGCTGCATGAACGAAAGTTCGGTAGGTACCGCCGCAATTGCCCAACTAGCGCCATTGCTGGATATGGTAGATATGGATGGGCCCATGCTGCTGGCACAAGATATTGCCAGGGGTGTTAGCTTTAATAACGGCCAAATTATTTACAACAACAAACCCGGCCTGGGTATCGAAATGCTCGAATGGTAAACCATTTTTGCTACCCGGTAAATACTAGTCCAGTAAAATTGTAGTCTTTTAATAATTTTTTTTGGTAAAATAATTTATCGGCCTTTACTTTGCATCGCAATGAAAAAATTTATACATATCCATCATCATCATACAATTACCTGTGGGTAAGCTATGCTGATATGTATGTACTAAACATATTTTCAAAAGGGCTTACTAAAAGGTAAGCCCTTTTTTATTTACGGATTCAACCACTAAACATTATGCTAAAAATTGCTATTCAAAAATCGGGCAGGTTGTTTGACGATTCAATCAAGCTTTTAAAAGATTGTGGCATTGATATCAACAATGGCAACAAACAATTAAAATCAGTAGCGCAAAACTTTCCCTTGGAAGCCTACTTTTTAAGAGACGACGATATTCCTCAATATGTATTTGATGCAGTAGCCGATATTGGTATTGTTGGCGAAAATGTGGTGCTGGAAAAAGCAAAAGACATCAATATTGTATACCGGTTAGGTTTTGGTAAATGCAGGCTTAGCATTGCGGTACCTAAGGCAGTACCATACAATGGTCCCCAAAGCCTGCAGGGTTTAAAAATTGCCACTAGTTACCCGGTAATACTGCAGCAGTTTTTAACCAATAATAATATTGATGCAGAAATACACGAAATAAGTGGCTCCGTAGAAATTGCCCCTGGTATAGGGCTGGCCGATGCTATTTGCGATTTGGTAAGCAGCGGTAGCACCCTTTTTACCAATGGCCTTAAAGAAGTGGAAGTGATATTAAAATCGGAAGCAGTGCTGGTGGCCAATAAAAATTTAGCTGCATCGCAACAAGCCATCCTGGATAAATTATTACTTCGAATTAATGCAGTAAAAACAGCTAAAAAAAATAAGTACATTTTAATGAATGCACCCAATAGCCAGTTAAAAAATATTGCTGCCTTATTGCCTGGTGTAAAAAGCCCCACTATTGTGCCTTTGGCTGAAGAAGGGTGGAGCAGTGTGCAAAGCGTGGTAAATGTAGATGACTTTTGGGAGGTGATAGAAAAACTAAAATCCTTTGAGGCAGAGGGTATATTGGTGTTGCCAATTGAGCAAATGATTGGCTAATTTTTTTACATCACAATCGGGTAGTTAATATAACAAACATGAGCAAGGTATTTACCAATCCGGCAAAACAACAATGGCCGGCAATATTACAAAGGCCGGTGTTTGATAGCAAACCACTAGAGCAAACTGTAGCTGCAATTTTACAAGATGTGCAAAGCAATGCAGATGAGGCGGTGAAAAAATATGCACTTCAATTTGATAAAGTGGAGTTGCAGCAATTAAAAGTAACAGCTGCAGAAATAGCAGCGGCTGCCAGCATGGTTAGCCCTGAGTTAAAAGCCGCCATTGAAGTAGCCAAAAATAATATTACCAGGTTTCATCAGTCGCAGGCAGAGCCATCCCTTACCATCGAAACAAGCAGTGGCGTACAGTGCTGGCGCAAATCGGTAGGTATACAAAAAGTAGGCTTATACATTCCGGGAGGCACAGCACCCTTGTTTTCTACATTGCTTATGCTGGGCATACCTGCTACCCTAGCCGGTTGTAGCCAAATTGTGGTATGCACCCCTTGCAATACTAAAGGAGAAGTAAACCCTGTAGTACTGTATACCGCACAAACCATCGGATTAAATAGTATTTATAAAATAGGTGGCGTGCAGGCAATAGCAGCCATGGCTTATGGTACAGATACGGTGCCGCAGGTGTATAAAATATTTGGCCCCGGCAATCAGTATGTTACCTGTGCCAAACAGCTGATTAGTAAACAAGGTATTGCTATAGATATGCCAGCAGGCCCCAGCGAAGTAGCGGTATATGCAGATGATACAGCAGATGCCGATTTTGTAGCCGCCGATTTATTAAGCCAGGCTGAGCATGGTACAGATAGCCAGGTGTTATTGGTAGCAGCCTCCTTGCAAATTGTAAACAAAGTACAGCAATCGGTAGAGGAGCAATTAAATCATTTACCACGTAAAGCTATTGCTGCTGCCGCTTTAGCCAACAGCCACTATGTGGTAATGAGTGATATTAACGATGCGTTTGATTTGCTCAATCAATATGCACCCGAGCATTTAATTATTGCATCCGACAATGCGCCGGAGTTGGCCGGCAGGGTAATAAATGCTGGCAGTGTTTTTTTGGGCCATTACTCACCCGAAAGCGCCGGCGATTATGCTTCAGGCACTAATCATACCTTGCCTACTAACGGCTATGCTAAAGCGTATAGCGGTGTATCGCTGGATAGTTTTGTAAAAAAAATCACCTTTCAGCAATTGTCTCAAAAAGGTATTCAGCAAATTGGCCCGGCTGTGCAACAAATGGCGGCAGCAGAAGGGCTGGATGCACATAAAAATGCAGTTACCATCCGCTTAAACAAACAATAAATTTTGTATGAACTTTGATTTAAATACACTCATCCGGCAAAATATTAAAAACCTCACTCCTTACTCCTCCGCAAGGCATGAGTTTACGGGTAAGGCGTCTGTTTTTTTAGACGCCAATGAAAATGCTTTTGGCTCTCCATTGGCAGAAAAGTTCAACCGTTATCCCGATCCATTACAATGGCAGCTTAAATTTCAGCTGGCACGTATTAAGGGGGTGCCGGCCGAAAATATTTTTGTTGGTAATGGTAGCGATGAAGTGATAGACCTTGCTTTTAGAATTTTTTGTAACCCCGGCAAGGATAATGTAATTGTTTGCCCGCCTACTTATGGTATGTACGAGGTGAGCGCCAATATTAATGATGTGGCCATAAAAAAAGTAAACCTCACACCCAATTTTCAATTGGATGTGCCCGGTATACTGGATGCAGTGGATGCAAACACTAAGCTGCTTTTTATCTGCTCACCCAACAACCCCACCGGTAATAATATGAATAGGGATGATGTGGAAGTGCTACTCAATAATTTTCCGGGGATTGTTATAATTGATGAGGCCTATATCAATTATTCCCGGCAAAAAACATTTATACAAGAGCTTACCGAGTATCCCAACCTGGTAGTAATGCAAACCCTCTCTAAAGCATGGGGCCTTGCTGCTTTAAGGCTGGGGCTTTGCTATGCCTCTATGGATATCATTGATGTTTTTAATAAAGTAAAACCGCCTTATAATGTAAATGAAGCATCGCAGCATTTAGGGCTGGAGGCTTTGCAAGATACCTCTACAGTAAACGATTGGATAAAGACAGTGGTGGAGCAACGAGCCTTGCTGGTAAATGAAATAAATGGTTTGTCATTTGTTGAAAAACTTTATCCGAGCGATGCTAACTTTATCCTGGTTAAAGTAGCAAATGCTAACGCTTTGTACGATTATCTTACGGCCAACGAAGTAATTGTTCGTAACAGAAACAAAGATGTGAATTGCAGCAATTGCCTGCGTATTACCATTGGTACACCTGATGAAAATAATTTGTTGATTAAGCTGCTTAAAACATTTAAAGCATGAAAAAAGTATTGTTTATAGACAGGGATGGCACCATCATTAAAGAAGCGCCCCCAACCTATCAATTAGATTCGTTTAGCAAGCTGGCATTTTACCCGGATATGTTTAAGTACCTGCGTAAAATTGCAGAAGAACTAGACTACGAGTTGGTAATGATAACCAACCAGGATGGATTGGGCACAAGCGCTTTTCCTGAAGATACGTTTTGGCCTGTGCATAATTTTGTGATGCAAAGTTTAGAAAGCGAGCAAATATTTTTTAGCAAAGTGCTTATTGATAAAACTTTTCCGCACCAAAATGCGCCTACCCGTAAGCCGGGTACAGGTATGGTAACAAGCTACCTGCAAGATGCCGGATATGATATTGCCAACTCTTTTGTTATTGGCGATCGCATCACCGATATACAGCTGGCGCAAAATATGGGCTGCAAAGGTTTTTGGTTAAATAATGATGCCACACTTGGTGCAGCAGAGGTAGATGAAAGCATAGAGGTGTTGCGTAAAAATGTAGTAGCGCTGGAGTCGGGCAATTGGGCAGATATATACCAGTATCTTAAACTACCGCCACGTAAAGTATCGCACCAGCGTAATACCAACGAAACAAAAATATCTGTTGACATAAACCTTGATGGCACAGGCAAAGCAGTGATTAATACCGGCCTTGGTTTTTTTGATCACATGCTCGATCAAATTGCCCGCCATGGTAATATTGATTTAAATATTGATTGTAAAGGCGATTTGCATATAGATGAGCACCATACCATTGAGGATACAGGTATTGCCCTTGGCGAAGCCATTGTAAAAGCATTGGGCGATAAACGTGGTATTGAAAGATATGCCTTTGTATTGCCCATGGATGAGTGCCTTGCACAGGTGGCAATTGATTTTGGCGGCCGAAACTGGATAGTATGGAATGCTACATTTAACAGAGAAAAGGTGGGTGAAATGCCTACCGAAATGTTCTTCCACTTTTTTAAATCATTTAGCGATGCCGCTAAGTGTAATATAAATATTAAAGCAGAGGGTGATAATGAGCATCATAAAATCGAATCGATTTTTAAGGCTTTTGCAAAATGTATTAAGCAGGCCGCAAAAAGAGACATCAACAACAATGCATTGCCATCTACCAAAGGTGTTTTGTAACACCAAGTAAATTATACCAATGATAGCTATTATAAAATACAATGCCGGCAATGTGCAAAGTGTGCAATATGCTTTGCAAAGGTTGGGTGCCGATTCGGTAGTTACCGATGATGCAGCGTTGATACGAAGTGCCGATAAGGTTATTTTTCCTGGTGTGGGCCATGCCGGTGCAGCCATGCAAAATGTAAGAGATAAAAACCTGGATGAATTAATTGTATCCTTAAAACAACCCGTGTTGGGTGTTTGTGTGGGGATGCAGCTAATGTGTGCCTCGTCTGAAGAGGGTGATACAACTGGTATGGGAATATTTAACGAGGCTGTTAAACTATTTGTGCCACCTGCAAACCAACGAGTAAAAGTACCCCAAATTGGATGGAATAGTATTTACCAGCTCAACTCAATTTTGTTTAAAGATTTAGCCGAAGGCGATTTTGTTTACCTCGTACACAGCTACTATGCAGCGTTGGGTGCCGATACGGCCGCAACAGTTAACTACATTCATCCATATAGTGCAGCGTTGCAAAAAAATAATTTTTACGCAGTACAATTTCATCCAGAAAAATCTGGCAAAGTGGGTGAAACTATTTTAAAAAATTTTATCAGTATAGCATGACGATTATTCCAGCCATAGACCTTATAGATGGTAAGTGTGTTCGCCTTACCAAAGGTGATTATGATCAAAAAAAAGTGTACAACGAAAACCCTGTAGAGGTAGCCAAACAGTTTGAAGCTGCTGGTATCACCCGCTTGCACATGGTAGACCTTGATGGAGCCAAGGCTGGCAACATTGTAAATTTAAAAGTGCTGGAAGCTGTGGCCTCCCAAACAAAATTGATCATAGATTTTGGTGGGGGCGTAAAAAAGATTACGGATGTAGAAGATGTATTAAATGCCGGTGCTGCCATTGTAACCATTGGCAGTATGGCTGTAAAGCAACCGCAAATGCT
>JBDKJT010000030.1:0-3573 GCA_039796475.1 Bacteroidota bacterium
AGGCAATACCACCTACATTATCCCTTTCAGGCAAAAAACAATTGTTTCCGAAATGAAACAAGGATATACTGGAGTTAAATTAATACTCCGTCCGAAAAAATAAATTTTCTTCAACTAAATAGAAAAAGCGCTTAAAAATATCAATTAAGCGCTTTTTTATTGTCACTACTCCTTAAAAAATATAACATACAAGCGTATAGTGCGATTATTACCTTTGTATCAACCAAAACTATACGTATTATGATTAACAAAAATCTATTAGGCTTTTTGTTGGTTTTAGCTGCAGGTATTTTTAGTTTGCAGGCTAAAGCCCAGGTTACCACGGCAACTATAAGTGGTACCGTTGTAAGCCCAGAAGGAAAAGCGCTGCCAGGTGCAAGCGTTAATGTAGCCTACCCAAATGCTGGCATCAGCAAAACAGTAACTACCAGTGCCACTGGAGGTTTTTTAGTACCTAATCTTCGGGTAGGTGGCCCTTATAAAATAACCGTAAGCTTTAGTGGCTTTCAACAAAAAACTGAAGAAAATATTTTTTTAGAATTAGGCCAAAATGCAGCCATTGATTTTGCCCTGCAAACACAAACCGTTGGGCTGGAAACCGTTACTGTTACTGGCAAATCAAAAATATTCGACAATAAAAGAACGGGCGCCTCTACTAATATTACCAGCCGTCAATTAAGGCAAATGCCTACTATCTCCCGTTCGGCTGATGATTTTACCAGGCTTACCCCATCGGCATCCGCCACCTATAACGGTACATCTTTTGCCGGCCGTAATGGACAATACAACAATTATTCACTCGATGGCGCAGTATTTAATAACCCATTTGGCCTGGATGCACCAACACCAGGTGGCCAAACTGGCGCACAACCTATTTCGTTAGATGCCATTGATCAAATACAGGTTAACCTGGCACCTTACGATGTTACACAAGCAGGCTTTACCGGCGCCGGTATCAATACCGTTACAAAATCGGGTACCAATAATTTTACTGGTACTATTTATGGTTTTTATCGTAACCAGGGTTTAACAGGAAAAAAAGTAGATGGCGATAAAATTGCTGTACCCGACCTTACACAACTACAAGCCGGTTTTTCATTAGGCGGCGCTATCAAAAAAAACAAGCTGTTTTATTTTGTAAACTTCGAAACAGAGCAAAGGGAAGATGCTGCCAGCAGCTATGTTGCCCGTAACAGCAGTAACGCCGGCAACAGCAATACATCCAGGGTACTGGAATCTGACCTGATTGCTGTAAGCAATATTTTAAAAAGCAAGTTTGGGTACGATCCCGGTGCATTCCAGGGCTATAACCTTAAGCAAAAAAACTATAAATGGCTGGGTAAGCTAGATTGGGTTATTAACGATGAGCATAGCCTATCATTTACCTATAACGGGTTAGATGCCACCAAAGAAAAACCTGCTCACCCAAATGCTATCCGCCGCCGTGGACCAGATTATACAACCATGCAGTTTAAAAATGCCGGATACGAAATTGAAAATAAATTACACTCTTTTGGTGCTGAGTTAAAATCAAATTTTGGCAGTAAGTACGCTAATAAATTCAGAGCGGTATACACCAGCTTCAGGGATAAACGCAATCCATTTTCAGAGGCTTTTCCAGTGTTAAATATCACCAAGTATGGCACCATGTATATAGCTGCTGGCCACGAGCCTTTTTCTATCAACAACAGGCTAAACCAGGATGCATTGCAGTTAACCAACAACTTTAATATCATTTTACCAAAGCACACTATTACAGCCGGCGCCAGCTACGAGAGCTTTAAATTTGCCAACTCGTTTAACCTTACCGGTTATGGTGCAACCTTGTTTAGCGATGCAGATATACAAACCTTTAAAGACAGCGTACCCGTTAGCGGCAACTATGTGTTTGGTGCTTACCCGCTGGATGTGGATGTAGCAACTGCAAGATCCGCAGCACAAGCCGATAAATGGAGCTGGTATTACTTAACAGTAGCCCAGTTAAGTGCATACTTGCAGGATGAATGGAAAGTGTCTGACAACTTTCGGTTAACTTATGGCTTAAGAATGGATGTGCCCATGTACAATAATGCCCGGTTTGTACAACCAAACGGCACCAGCAGCTCACCTACCCTGCCTAACAATGACGACCTTACGCTGTTTGACGAAAACGGCTCTCCAGTTACCAATGGTGTAGGCAAGCAATTGGATAATACTCAACTTCCATCATCCAAGCCATTATTTTCTCCAAGAGCAGGCTTTAACTGGGATGTGAAAGGCGATAAGAGTGTGCAACTAAGGGGAGGATCTGGCTTGTTTACCGGCCGCTTTCCTTTTGTATGGATTGGCAACCATATTGGCAATCCTTTTAGCTTCTTCTATTGTGCTACAGCCAGCAATTTTAAATGGCCTCAAATATGGCGTACTAATATTGGCACCGACTTTAAGGCGGGCCGCAGTACCGTATTTACCATTGATGTAGCATACTCAAAAGATGTAAATGCCATGATGGTGCGTAATTACAACCTGGGCACCCCTACCGGCAAACTAAATAACGGCACCGGCGACAACAGAGCTGTGTACACCGCCAATGATAAAGGCACTGCCAACGCTTACATATTTACCAATGCAAAAACGGGCTACCAGTTTAATACCAGTTTTTCTGTACAAAAAACATTTAAAAACAACTTTTTCGCAACTGCATCTTACAACTACCTAGTAGCCAAAGACGCCAGCTCTATTTCGGCAGAAATAAGCAGCGATGCTTTTGACCGGAACCCCATCTTAAACAATGCCAACAAGGCTGTTAACAGCACATCACTGTATGGCAATACCCACCGCTTTGTATTGGCAGGTATTAAAAAGTTTGAGTATGGCAAAGGCAAGTACGCTACTACCATTTCGTTTTTTGGAAACTGGAATAGCGGCAACAGGTTTGCCTATGTGTATGGTGGCGATATTAACAACGACGGCACAGCCTCCAACGACCTGATGTATGTACCTACAGATGGCGAAATTGATAAAATGAGTTTTGAATCGTTAACCGATGTTAACGGTGCTTTACAAGGCGAAGCTGCCCAAAGGACTGCATTAAAACGCTTTATAGCACAAGATGATTATTTAAGCAGCAAAAGAGGTGGCTACACAGAAAAATATGCCGGAGAAACCCCTTGGTTTAACCAGGTAGACCTAAGGTTTTTACAAGACTTCAATTTTAAAGCAGGTGGTAAAACACAAACCATCCAGTTTAGCTGGGATATCATCAATTTTGGAAATCTTATCAGCAGCAAATGGGGGGTACGTAAGTATGCCAGCGCCTCTGGCTACTACCAGCCACTGAGCTACCTGTCTAACGGCAAATACCAGTTTGACCCATCTTTGCAAGAAACCTTTATTGCAAGCCCCGAACTTTCGTCAAGGTGGCAAATGCAATTTGGCGTACGATATATTTTTTAAATACTACACACTTAAGTATAAAAGCAGGGAAGAGTTTCCCTGCTTTTTTTATTTTTACCCAATGGAAAAAGAAAAGCTGCGTATTGACAAATACCTGTGGGCCATACGCCTGTTTAAAACAAGAAGCCAGGCGGGTGA
>JBDKJT010000031.1:0-16991 GCA_039796475.1 Bacteroidota bacterium
TAAAACTTGTTTGCTTAAATTTTAGTTTACCCAGTCGGCAATAAAAATATTGGTATCACGGGTACCTCCATTATTCCGGTTGCTGCAAAAAACAATTTTTTTCCCATCTGGACTAAACATCGGAAATGCATCAAAGGCTTTTTCTTTTGATATTTTTTCGAGCCCACTTCCATCTTCGTTGATGATAAACAGGTTAAAAGGAAAACCCCTTTTGCTTTGATGATTGCTGGCAAAAATTATCCGTTTGCTATCCGGCATATATGCCGGGGCCCAGTTGGCATTACCAAAGCTGGTAACCTGTTTTACATTACTGCCATCAGCATCGGCTACAAAAACTTCCATATTTGTTGGCGCTACCAGGTTTTCGGCCAATAGCGCTTTGTATTCTTTTACATCTGCTTCGCTTACCGGCCGTGATGCCCGCCAAATTATTTTTTTTCCATCGGGGCTAAACCATGCACCACCATCATAACCCAATGTATGCGTAAGCCTTTTTTCTTTGCCCGACTTAAGATCCATCACATACAAATCGATATCACCATCTTTGGTGCTGGTATAAATCATTTTTTTTCCATCGGGGCTTAGGGTAGCTTCTGCATCGTAGCCATTACTGTTGGTAAGCTGTTTTACAATTTTACCGTTAAGATCGGCCATAAAAATATCGTAGCTGCTGTACAATGGCCAAATGTATTTATTGCCATATTTTTTACGATCGGGTACCGGCGGGCAGGTATCGGCGCCGAGGTGAGTGCTGGCATATATTATATGTTTACCATCCCTTGTAAAGGCACCACAGGTGCTTCTGCCCTTGCCGGTACTTACCATACGTGGGCTAAATGGCTGGCCCGGCGCAGGTATTTTTCCGATATACATTTGATCGCAGGGAATGCCTTCTTTAAGATAGGTTTTTTGAAAAATCAACCATTGGCCATCAAAGCTAAAATATGCTTCGGCATTATCGCCGCCAAAAGTAAGCTGCTGTACATTGGCAAAATGTTTTTCGCCGCTAAAATGAATGGTATCTGTAAAGGGTTGCTGAGCAAAAGCAGGCAGTGTAAGTATTTGCGCCAGCAAAAGACTGGCAAAAGAAAAGCATCGCATATTAAAACATTTTTTGGTGGCGCAAAGTTAACCGCTGTTACTGGTAAGATTGTCAAAATATTGTCAGTACTATTCTGCCGTTACACTTAATTTTGCCACTTTAATACAAAGATGAAATACCTGGTTACCATTTTTACGCTGGCATTGTTTGCCTGCAACAATACAGATACTGCCAGCCCTGCAGGCAATGCAAGTGCAATGCCGGCAGAAGAAAAAAGGCTAAGAGAACAAATAGCACTATACCCCGATTCGCTGGCAATTACCGAGCAATTAATAGAATATTTTAGAAGCAATGGCAATTACAGCCAGGCCATAGCCGAAACCGAAAAGGTATTGGCTGCCAACAGCCAGAATGAAAAATTTTTGTACATGAAAGCCATGCTGCTAAGTAATACTGCAGATACAGCTAAAGCCATAGCAAGCTGGGAGCAATTAATTGCCCTGGTACCAAGGCCAGAACACCTTATGTCGGCAGGCTCGCTGTATGCATTTGCTGGTAACGCAAAAGCACTATCAATAGCCGATAGTTTGATGGCGCCGGGTTTAAATACAGCGTACCAGGCCAATTTTATTAAAGGACTTTATTATAGCAGTACAGCGCAAAAAACAAAAGCTATTCCTTTTTTTGATACCTGTATCCAGCTTGATTATGGTAACACCCTCTCCTACCGTGAAAAAGCCATTGCTTTATACGACCTGGGTAAATATGAGGAGGCTGTTAAAACATTGCAAACCGCACTTACAATAAAAAGCACTTATGAGGAGGCATATTACTGGCTGGGGCGTTGCTACGAAAAATTAAATAATAAAAAAGAAGCCATCAACCAATATAAAAATGCACTTCAGTTTTCTGGCGATTATCCTGAAGCGAAGGATGCACTGGAAAAACTGGGCGTGGTGTTATAAGCCACCACACACTACTTTTAAACAACTAATTTATTTAACCAATGCCTATTATTGCTCCATCATTGCTAAGTGCCAACTATTTGCAATTACAACAAGATTGTGATATGCTAAATGCCAGCCAGGCCGACTGGTATCACCTCGACGTAATGGATGGACGCTTTGTACCCAACATCAGCTTTGGCCCTATGCTGATAGATTTTTTTCGGAAAGCCACCACAAAAATTTGCGATGTGCATTTAATGATTGAGGAGCCCGAAAAATATACAGAAGTGTTTAAAAAAGCGGGTGCTGATATTTTAACCGTACACCTGGAAGCCTGCCGTCATTTACACCGCAATATCCAGCAAATAAAAGGATTGGGTATGCAGGCAGGTATCGCATTAAACCCACACACACCCGTATCGCTATTAAAAGATGTGTTGGGTGATATCGACCTTGTATTGATTATGAGTGTAAACCCTGGTTTTGGCGGGCAAACATTTATACCTCAAACACTCCATAAAATAAAAGAATTGCGGCGTATGATTGATGAACAAGGCCTTGCCGTAAAAATAGAAATTGATGGGGGTGTAACCTTGCAAAATGCCCCTGCTATTATTGAAGCAGGCGCCCATGTGCTGGTAGCAGGCAACACCGTATTTAAAGCTGCCGACCCTGCGGCTACCATCGCCCAACTAAAAGCGCTGTAGTAACCTTGGTTATTTAGCAGTGTTTAAAAAACTTACAATGCTTTTAGCAGCATTGGCCGATGCATTGCCACCCTGGCCCAGCAAATTTTTTAATTGTGCATACTCATCAAACAATTGCTGGCGATGAGCCTCATCCGTAAGCAATAGCTGTAATTGATTACCGATATTAGCAGGCGTAAGTTGGTGCTGTATCAACTCTTTTACCACCTCTTTATCCATGATAAGATTTACCAGGCTGATGTACTTTATACGGATAAGCCGACGGGCAATTTGGTACGAAATGTTGCTGCTTTTATAACACACCACTTCGGGCACTTTAAACAAGGCGGTTTCTAAAGTTGCTGTACCACTGGTAACCAGCGCAGCGCTAGCCTCAGTTAATAATTGATAAGTTTTATTGATTACACTTGATACATTTTTGTAGGGAGCTAATAAAGCTGTATAAAAATCATCGTCGATACCAGGTGCTTTGGCTACCACAAAATGATATTGAGGAAACTGTTTACTAACCTGGAGCATCAACGGCAGTTTTTTTAGTATCTCCTGTTTTCGGCTGCCCGGCAATAGGGCTATTATGTTCTTGTGTTTAAATAAAGGCGGCCCTGGTTTAAACTCATTGATAACTTGTACAAGAGGATGGCCAACATACTCTACCGGGTAATGCCACTTTTGATAAAAAGATTGTTCAAAAGGCAGTATCACCAGCATTTTATCTACATCCCGTTTTATAGCATGTACCCTGTTTTCCTTCCATGCCCATACCTGCGGCGAAATATAGTATACTATTTTAAGCCCTTGTAGCCGGGCCCATTTTGCAATGCGTAAATTAAATCCCGGGTAATCTATCAACACCAGCACATCTGGCTTAAAGGCTTCAATATCTTGCTTACAAAAAGCAAGATTTTTAAAAATGGTACGAAGATTTTTTACCACCTCAATAAAACCCATAAATGCAAGCTCACGGTAGTGTTTAACCAAAACAGCACCGGCTTCTTCCATTTTATCGCCACCCCAGCAGCGTATAGTAGCACTAGCATCCAGCCGGCACAGTTCTTTTACCAGGTTGCTACCATGTAAATCGCCGCTTGCTTCTCCTGCTATTAAATAATACTTCATGATTATGGTATACAGCTTTGCTGTAACACGCAATTTATATCAAAACATTTATTTCGCTTTTACATAAAAAACCCCGGCTGTACCGGGGTTCTTTTATTACAGGTAATTATAACTATTGTTGTGTGGGCGCCGGTGCAGCTACTTTTGGCTGAAGGCTCCTGTTTTTACCCTTCCAGCCGGCCTTTGTTTCTGCCTTCATCTTACTCCGCATTTCATTCATTTTTACTTTTTGCTCTTCATTTAATAAAGCGTCCATTTCATTTTGCTGTTGCTGTATTGCAGCTTTCATTTCTTGCTTTTTTTGCGCCTCTGTAAGTTTGCTGTCGTTTTGTATGGCCGTTCTTTTGGCTTTGTTAGCGGCCCTCATCTCAGCCATTTTTGCTTTTTGCTCTTCGGATAAATTTAATTCTTTCATCATCGTTTTCATCTCATCGTTTCCTCTTTTATGGTGCCTGCGCATGTTGGCTTCACTAGCGGCGGGGGTTGTTGTTTCGGGGGTTGTTTGCTGTGCCATTAACAGCTGGCCTGCAAATACTGCCATCGCTATTACAATAATTCTTTTCATTTTTTTATACTTTAATGGTTTAACAAATGTATAGCAGGCCATGCCTGCTGTTTATGTACAACATAGATAACAAAACTATCGCTGAGTTTAAAATCAACAATCTTAAAAGGGCATTTTTAATTTATAAAAAATGCCCTTTTAAGATTTCTTTAGCAACTTGTACTATTGCTGTACCCAAATTTGTTTTGTAAATACCAACTGCTGTTTGCTGGTTACTTGTATTTGATATACCCCTGCTGCTGCAGATTTTAGCACATACAGCGTTTGCTGAGCACTGCCACCCGTATGCCGTAGTAGCTGCTTACCAATTACCTGCCCTGTAATATTCAGCAAGTTTATTTGGTAATCAGCGGCTGGCTGGTTAAGCAATTGCATGCTAATGTTATCGCCGGGTTTTGCTGGGTTGGGCCCCATAATTTGTATATCCGCTTTACTTGTATGGCTTAGTTTTACGATGGCTGAATAAATAATTTTGCCAGTTATATCTACAGCAGCAATGCGGTAAAAACTGGTTGGCGCTACAATGGCTGCATCCTGCCAAAAATAGGTATAATCAACAGCGGCGTTGGCACCAATGGTTGCTACTGAGCTAAAGTGGATTCCATCCATCGATTGTTGCACCTGGTAGCTACGCATATCTACCTGGTTTTGCACAGTCCATTGTACCCTTGCCTGCTCACTAACCTGTGTTACTGCTATATTGGTAAACATTACGGGCAATACAATGGCCGGCTTAAACACAATGCTAAACCTGTTTTTAGCTGCAGAAGCTGCATCCGATGTTACGGTAAAAGATATACTGGTATTGCCCAGCAGGTTAAGCGCCGTAGTGGTTTTTAAATACCTGTCTTCTATAAAAGCATACAAGGCTGATACCTCTATATTTTTAGCCTCAATTTGCAAACGATATTGCTGGCGCTTTAAATTGTAGGTATTTAAAAAGATGGTATCATTAGCGGCCGGTGCCTGCCTTTTTTCCACCACAAGGTCTACACCCGCTCTTAGCAAGCCAATGTTTTCAGAAAAATTAGGGCTTTTCTTAACATCATTTATATCTACCGCTGATGTATATACATCGTTAAACAAAACAAGGTTTCCATCAACCAGGTCGGTAGCAGATGCCCTTACAGCATACAGGTTGGTAATCAACATGGCAGGGTTTTCTGCATCAGCACCCGGGCGTTGTACCAGCCTGCTGCCTGCTGTTTTACAATTTTCGGTAAGGGTTATCGTGCCTGCGCTACCCACTGCTTGCATAAAAAATGCAGAGCCACTTTCAATGGTATTATTAACAGACCCGTTGGCACCGTAGCTGCCACCTCCGGGAGTTACCAGGTAATTGGCACCGCTACGGGTAAATGTTTGATAAGCACCACTACCAAAAGATCCATTTAATTTGGGATCCCACACCTGGAAGGCATCTACCGTACCACCCGACAATATAATTTTTGTAAGATCGATGGCCGATGCGTAAGGATTGGCAATTAAAGCAAAGGAGCCTGCAGGTATGTTTACAGGAGCTTGATTGCCCTGGTAGATATTGCCGCTGGTTCTTAAAGTAACGGCTGTGGATGCCCCGGCAAAAGCCCCTAACTGCCCCGGGCTTCTATCGCCCCGGATGTATATAAAATAGCCCGGCTGTGCACTTATTTGTGTGGTGCTGGTATTGGTAACAGGATCAAGGTTATCGGTAGCCTGGTTATATTTTAGCAGGTTAGCACCAAACGAAAGCGTATCAAAGCCTTGCCCCTGTACTGCGGCTATGCCTGTACCGGGCGATGAAAGTATAACGCCATAACCAGCGTTGCCATTGGCCATTGGCAATTGGTTTTCTTGCCAGGCCTGTTTAATGGTTTGGCCACTGGTTGGTGAGCAAAGTAGCCGCCAGGCTTTATTTATATTTTTAGGAATATACCTTTCCACCGAAACGGTACCACTAATATATCCACCAGTGGTGCTACCCGGCGCAATTCGGGCAGTGCCAAACTGGTTTGATTTAATCGTTAAAAAACCAGCAGTTGTTAGTACACCGGTACCCAACACCGTTAGTGTACCCTCTGCATTGCTGGCAATACCACCTGTAATATTTAGGGCATTACCCAGTCGGGCTGTTGCCCCACTGTTAAGCTGAAATGTTTTTAAATAATTTTCTGCCGCAGCCGCAGAAAAATACAGGCTGCCGGCAGCTCCACCAATTACCAAGGCAGCATCGTGGCCTCCCTTTATAAAGCCAGACGTAGTGGTAACAGAGCCGTTAAGGGTAAGGGTGTGCACCCCAATAGCAAGTTTACCATTTGTAAGCGTAAGCCTGGCAGGGATGGTTCTGCTGGCAGGCAGTTGCACCTCATCGTTGGCTGTACTCATATTAATTGTAACATTATTGGGTACACCTGTACCTGCCGCTACTCCCAACAGCCACTCGTTACCAGGCACGGTAGTGCTGCTGTTGTATATCAAAGTAGCACTACTACCATAAACGGGGCTGTTAACAGCCACCCCGCCTGCACTCATTTGTAAGCTGGTAATAATTGTTGCGCCACTACCAAATGTTACGGGGCCAGCTAATACCACATTGGGCAAACTCATGGTGCCAACTGTACCGCCTGAGCCACTAAATAAAATGGTACCTGTACTCGTGGTAAAATTGCCGGCAACTGAAGTAACCGCCCCACCTGGCGCAATAGTTACCTGCCTTGTATTAACATTAAAAGTGCCTGCCTGTAATAATAAAGAGTTGCTGGCTGCTGTTACAGTTACATTGGCAGTAAGGGTAAGCCGATTGTTGGTAACAGCCGTTTTATTAATTATCAACGAACGGATAACCGATGGCAAACCAGTGCCGGTTGATTGGTTAGATGCACCGTTGTAGATATAATTGGCACCTGTATTGTAATTACGTGTAATGGTTCGGATATTGCCTGTATTGGTTCCGGTAGCGGCAATACCCGCCGAGCCGCCAATACCCAAATTGGCTCCGGCCTGCAAATCAAAAGTGCCTGTACCACCCACAATACTGTTATTGGTATTAAGGGTACCGTTTAGCCTTAATGTGCCATTGATGGTTAAACCCATTGTTATATTAACCGTATTGGCAACTGGTATATGAAGGGTTTTGCCTGCCTCCACTGTTATTACACCCGACCCATAAACTAGTTGTGCTGCTGTACCGGCCATATTAACCGTACCACTGCCGCCATTAAAATTAAGGCGTGCATTATTACGCATATTCACATTACCCTTTATGTTTACAGTACCCGTAAAACCCATATTTACTGTACCAGCAGTAACACGGACAGAATCTGCCGTAAACACATTTACACCAGTTAGATTGGTTGTACCACTGCCATTAAGATACAGGTTGGCAATAGTGCGGTTATCAAAGTTTAAACCGGTACCATTTGCAATATTAGAGCGTAGCCAGCTACCCGGCTGAAATAACACTTTAGATAAAGGCGCAGCCAATCCAAATGGCATGTTGCCAGCCGAAGCCGTATAGGTAGCGCCTGCAGCAAACACCACGGTATTGGCAGTACCAGTATTGCCAAATGCCTCCCCGGTAAAGCCAGTGGAGCCCGTAAAAACACAAGGACTGTTTATTACTACAGCGCCGGCCGTTGCTGCCAAAATACGATGTGCTCCGTTGGTAAAAGTGATATTGCCCGTAATACTGGCTGTGGCTGTAGCCGACATTGTTAACTGTAATGCTACCCGGGCAATTACCCTAAGTTGACTACCAGCTGCTACAGAAAAATCAGCCCCACTTACGCCATTATTTATCGTTAAGGCATAACCGCTGCCTGTATTGGCCGTATTAAAACTTACAGAACTATTATTAGAAATCAACAATCCTCCAATGGTTTGGGTGGGCACATTTGTAACCGTAGTGGCAGTGCCAGCTGTGCCATTGCCATTAAATACTAGGATATCAGTACTAGCCGGTACATTTCTGCGGGGCGTCCAGTTAGTAGCCGTTACAAATGAAGCCGAGCCGGTTCTGTTCCACACATAGGTGGTTTGGGCTTTTAGCGTAGTTGCAGCAGCACTTAAGAGTATCAGAAAAAAAATGGATATCCCAAGTAAACCTGTTTGTAGCTTATAGCCGGGGACATTAGAAGCCTGCTGGCTTTGTTGAGTAGCAAATGGATGGCACAGGGATACATTAACCCTGCTAATACAGGCCAGGTTTTTCATACAATGATATTGAAATAACTAAATGCTGTTATTTCACAGGGGTGGATAAGCAGCGGGCCCGCCCAATGCAGGCCTGGTAACTAGGTTAACGCTTTTTTTGTAAAAATATTATTACAGTAAAATAGAATAGAATGGACATAAATGGGCAGTTATAACCACTAAAAAACCCCGGTCAACTAGTGAACCGGGGTTATACGATTGCTTGCCAGCTATTTAAACGGCAGATGCCGCAATTATCTTAAAAACAGCATTTCCCTGTATTTTGGTAACGACCAATGGGCATCATCTACCACCAGTTCCAGCTTATCTACATGATAACGGATTACATCAAAGTATTTTCCTTTGATATCATCACAGTATCCAATGGCTTTTGCACGGGTATCTGCGATGTTATTTACACGTTTACGTTCTTCAATCATGTTTTTAACATTAGCGCTCATGGCAGCTATGTGCTTGCTGATATCTTGCAGTACATTTAGCTGGTTGATATAGGCAGATTCTTCCAAACCGGCATCTTTTAAGCCCTTGATATTTTCGAGTAGTATATTTTGATACTTTACTGCAGAAGGCAAGATTACTGAAGTAGCCAGTTCGCCCATTATCCTGGCTTCTATTTGCACTTTTTTAATGTAGGCTTCCAGCATAATTTCGTGGCGTGCCTCCAGCTCTGCATGGGTATAAATTGCATTGTTTTCAAACAGTTGTTTTGCTTGTTCGGTAACATAAGCATCCAATGCCAGCGGGGTGGTTTTTACATTTGCCAAACCTCTTTTGGCAGCTTCGTTAGCCCACTCTTCGCTGTAACCATCGCCCTCAAACAGTACCGACTTGCTTTCAACCACATATTTTTGAATTACATGCATGATGGCGATCTCTTTCTTTTCACCTTTTTCAATCAACGCATCTACATCTTTTTTAAATCCTTTTAGTGTTTCGGCTACAATGGTGTTAAGCGCCGTCATTGCAATGGCACAGTTGGCATTGGAACCTACCGCCCTAAACTCAAATTTATTACCGGTAAATGCAAAAGGAGAGGTACGGTTTCTATCTGTGTTATCCAGCATCAGCTCTGGAATGGTTTTGTGGATATCAAGCTTAAGCATGGCTTCATCCTGCTCATCAAACTTACCACCTACACGGGTTTCTACCTGGTTAAGTACTTCGCTCA
The DNA here is from genome assembly GCA_039796475.1 of Bacteroidota bacterium. Taxonomy (GTDB): domain Bacteria; phylum Bacteroidota; class Bacteroidia; order Chitinophagales; family Chitinophagaceae; genus Ferruginibacter. Next base: position 9,737 of record JBDKJT010000031.1, read on the forward strand.
GGTATTTACCAATAAAGATAGAAATGATGGCGGGAGGTGCTTCGTTGGCACCCAGCCTATGGTCGTTGCCTGCACTTGCAATACTAGCCCTTAAAAGTTGTGCATAATCATGCACCGCTTTAATGGTGTTTACAAAAAAGGTAAGGAACATCAGGTTGGTTTTGGGCGTTTTGCCCGGAGCCAGCAGGTTTACACCGGTATCGGTGGCAATACTCCAGTTGTTGTGCTTACCGCTACCATTAATACCAGCAAATGGTTTTTCGTGTAGCAATACTTTTAAGTTATGGCGTTTGGCCACCCTTGTCATAATATCCATCAGCAAGGTATTGTGATCTACCGCCAGGTTTGCTTCTTCAAAAATTGGCGCACACTCAAATTGTGAAGGTGCCACCTCATTGTGACGGGTACGTAAAGGAATACCCAATTTGTAAGATTCTTCTTCAAAATCTCTCATAAAGGCATACACTCTTTCGGGGATAGTACCAAAGTAGTGATCTTCCAGCTGCTGTCCTTTAGCTGGTGCATGGCCAAATACGGTACGGCCTGTCATTGTTATATCAGGGCGGGCATTGGCCATATTAGCGTCAATTACAAAGTATTCCTGCTCCCAACCAAGGGTTGCGGTTACTTTGGTAACGTTTTTATCAAAGTACTGGCATACATCCACAGCAGCTTTATCTAAAGCAACCAGGGCTTTAATAAGCGGCGTTTTAGCATCCAGCGATTCGCCGGTATAGGAAACAAAAATTGTAGGAATACACAATGTTTTACCATGGCCAATTTCCATGATAAAAGCAGGTGATGAAGGATCCCAGGCTGTATAACCACGGGCTTCAAAAGTTGCCCTTAATCCCCCTGACGGGAAGGAAGAAGCATCGGGCTCTTGCTGGATAAGTGCACCACCCTCAAACTCTTCGATAGGGGTACCATCGCCTTTTAAGGTAAAAAATGAATCATGTTTTTCAGCAGATAATTCGGTGAGTGGCTGAAACCAGTGAGTGTAGTGGGTAACTCCTTTGCTTTCTGCCCAGGCTTTTAACCCGTTAGCAATCTGGTTGCCCATTGAACGATCAATTTTTTTGCCTCCTTTTATAGAAGCTACCAAACTTTTGTAAGCTTCATCGCTTAAAAACTGCCTGGCTACTTTTAGGGTAAATACATTTTCTCCAAAAATTCCGGTGATTTTAGTAGAACCCTTTACAGTAACCTCGGGCTGTGTTCCCAATTTGTCAATTGCTTTAAAACGTAATGATTGCATAATTTTGCTGTTTAGAGAATGCAAAATAATCATTTTTTAATAAAAAAAATTCAACCTTCACCCCAAAAGTTAATTTTTTTACTAAAAAAGTGGATAAAGTTAAATATGTAATTATTTTTTAAACTAAGGTAAGGTCATTGTTTTTTTGGGGTAACCTGCACAAGAACAGGCAGTAATATAAAGGGAAGATAAATGGCACGGTACCGGATAATAGCCCAAAGAATGGGAACTGTGTAGCCAATTATTAACAGGATAAAAAAAACGAAAACTAACGAAAAAAGGATGGCCCCTTGCTGCTGCAGTTGCTGCCGCTTGCCTGCCAGCAACCAGTAAGCCAGTAGACCAAGCAATACAAACTGCTCCCAAAAAAACAGCCCTAATAATGGCGATAACTGGTAATCTAACGCATGTGGGCGCAACCACACATGGGCCATGGCCCGGGGTGCTGCCTTTATAAAACTAACTAAATCGGGCGCAAGTGTTGGCACCCCTATAAACGACCGGGCTTTTTGCAAACTTAAAAAGTCTGCTTGCTTTTGAATAACCAGCTGAGGCAGCTGTACAGGCGATGCAGGATGGCTACTGGCAAAAAAAACAACTATACCTGCTGCAAATACCAGGGTAAATACCCACCATGGCCGCCAGTTAAACCGCTTAGCAATATACCAGCAAAGCAAAGCAGGCACAAATACCAGCAAAATATAACTGCGGAAAAGAAAAATTAATAAAAGGCTCATCGCAAAAAAAAGCCATTGGCGTAGCGCTAAACGGCCACGATGCAATAAAACCACAAACAGGTAACATACCAATGCAAGGGCAGTAAATATCAACCCATCTTTATGAATGATACTGGTAAAAAGCAATAATGAAGGCCATAAAAAACAAGAGATGATTAGCACACGGTTGGCAGCATTATACACCTTTTTAAAAAAACGAAAGATGGCAATATGCCCCAAGAAAGTAATAGCATTATACAGTACCACATTTACATAATATTGCCCGCCGCTTAAAAGATTAAATACAGAAACGATTTTAATAATGAGGTTGGTTTTAAGATCGTTCCAATAAGAGTTTTGCAGTTGCCATACTCCATCATAGCCATGCTGGTAACCTGTATAAAATATATTACTCAAATAGGCTGCCGGGTTGGATAACAACAGCCGGCACTCTACCAACGCATCCCGGTGATACAGCCAGGTATCGGCATTGGCATCGTTTCTAAGCATCCAGGCGGCGACCACTCCAGCAATTACTTTTAAAGTATATAAAGCAACTACTGCCTGTTTTGATAAACCGCTTTGCGTTACAAACCGCATCCTGGCAAGCAGCCAGCTAAATAACACGAGGTAAATCAAAAACAATATTGCCTGCAAAACGATTTTTTTTGAATTGGAAAGTTAGCTAAAAAACATCCTGTTTGAGTTAGGCGTAGCGTAATAAAAAAGCTGCTGCATTATCTGCAGCAGCTTTTACAATTAAAAGCCTTTTTTAATGGCTGATATTTACTTTAAAGGTTTGTTTTTCGCCTTGCCCATCTGTTACAATCATAATATAAGTACCAGCGGCCAACTGATCGGCGGCCAAAATATTACGGCCGTTTTGTAATACCCGTTGTAATACTAACTGGCCAGTGCTGTTGTATAATTTACCCTCGGCCTTGGTATTAAATCCATTGATATTGATATTAATTACATTGTTAGCCGGATTAGGAAATACAGACACTAATTTACTGTTACAGGTGGCATTGATGCTAATTACATCACTATACTTAAAGTAACCGTTGTTATCTGTCATTTTCAAACGATAGTAAGCCCTGCCCGGTATTGGCTGGTGAGTAAAGCTATACAAGCTATTACTACCCTTACCGCTTACAGAACCTGCAGTTGAATAACTAACCCCATCAGCACTGTATTGTACAATGTATTGCTGTAAGTTTATTTCGGTTAAACTATGCCAGTTAATAGTGGTTTTGCAATTTTGCTGGCGCACCGTTACATCACCCAATACTACAGGAATAAGGCTTAGCATAGGCCTGCTGGTTTCGTTACACAAGCATTGTGCAATACTTGTTTCGGTTAGCGGCCTTATTTTAACTGTTGCAATATCGCCATTAGAGCAGGTAGGGCCCGAAGGAATGGTTACAGTTATTTCTGCAGTTGCAGATGCGCCTGCGGCTATTGCAGGTGTAAACAAGCCAGATGCAAAAGGAACAGGATTATTGCCGCAGAAAAATTCAGCAACATAGCTGCCTGCTGCCGCATTAACCGTACCTACATTGGCTACTGTTAAAGTAAGCGTGGTGGTACCGCCTGTAGCAAAATTGCCCGATACATACTCAAAATCTGTAATCAACAAATCAGGTTTTGCAATGCTTACATTATTTTCTGCACTGCCCAAAATAACCCTTGACCCTGCAGAACAAATGATGCTGTTACATACTATAGGCCCTTGGGTACGTACTAAATCGGTTAACACCGTTACATTACCACATCCATTATTTACGGCAGAAGGAGCTACATCAAATGCATACGGCAATGGCGTACCATCAAACACACCCTCGGGCAGTTTTAGTTTTAATATTTGAGAGCCTCCAGAACCGGTTTGAGGGTAACCCGGCGCTACAGAAATACCGTTTGAGCTTACAAAATTACCAGCATAGCTTAAGCCAGCAGGAATGGTAACAACGATGGTATCGGATGCCACGGTGGGTGAGCCACCTATTACCAGCGTACCACTAATGGTAGCCACGCCGGCACAATCAATACTGGCGGGCAACAGGCCCAGTGTAAAGTTGGCACTGCCCGAAGGCACTACCCCATCAACAGTAATAGGATTTGTTCTGATAATGGCATTAAAACCTAAACTGTTAGGGATGGGTTCTCCACAAGGCCTGTCGGCTCTTTGCTGTACATATACTTTACTACCACTTGCAAAATCGCAGGTAGTGGTATAAATCAATCTTAACCTGGCTGCTCTTTCGGCTGTGGCTGGATGGCTGATAGTGCCAGGCAAGCCGGCATCAGAAACGCCACTATGATCTTCTACCGCATACACCATCAGGCCATCAATCATACTTGGGGTAATCGCTTCCCAATTACCACTACCATCCGGGTATTCAATTTCGCCACTTGATACTACCAATCCATCTGGTATAAACACCCTGAATACCGGGTTATCGGAGTAGTTAGCAAGGGCGCTGTTTATTCTGAACATCATGGTATCGGTAGCGCATAATTGCAAGGTAGCCGAAGGCTGTTTATCAACCGTTAGCTGTATTTGGCTTTGCATTGGAGTAGCCTTTAGCCAAACCGGCCGCCAGCACTCATACGCACTTAAAGTTGCACCAGTGGGGTAGTCGGCACATGCCCAGCCACTTTCTACAGAAAAGCTGTCTGTAACACATGAGTTGGTATTAGCACAAATGGTAAGGGTGGCCGTACCGGCAGAGTTGATATTGCCGAGTGTATATAAGCCATCTGAATTTGCAGTAATGGTAGTTGCGCCCAATTTTACAGTATAATCGCTAAAAGAAGCATTAGGTGTTATCCTGATAAAATTAAGTGGTGCTGCCTGGCCACTGCTGTTTTGCAGCAATACCGTCCAGCAAGCTGTATCAGAGCCAGGAGCAATGGTAGGATTTGGTGAGCTGATATTAACCGTTGGTTTGTTAGCATTGCTATAGGTAGAGTTTACCTGTGCACGGGCCGAATCGCTAAAATTGGCCTGGTTGGCTGGCGAAGGCCATTGATAAGTAGTAGCATTTTGGCTGCCGGCAATAGTAAATGTATTGGCAGTTTCGCAACCACCCCGGGCATCCATACCAAATGTAATGGTGGTACCTTCACTTTGTATTAACCATGTTGGATTAGCAGTTAAGGCAGCCTTTACATCAAACACTACAGTGGTACCGGTAAGTGCAGCTGTGGTAATATTGATGTATGGCAATATAGCCGCCGCACTTACTTGCGTAGAAGTTGGCGGAGTATTAATATAAATACCAGATACCGCTTGCGAACCAGCAATTACCGTCATACCCTTAGGGAAATTAAGTACCAGGCTATCTGGTATAAATTCTGGCCGGTATTCTCCAGGGAAGTAATTACCGGTATAGCCACCCAGCTTACGGGTGTAGCTTCTTATTTCGTGGCGCACAGGTGTACAACCAACCAGGGTATTACCGTACAATAAACTAAAATTAAATTGGTGCAATACATTGGCATTATAGGCTGGCACAAAACAAGTGGCCTGGTTGGCCGCTGATGGGTTAGCCATTGTGCTGGCATGCACACTGTTGGTTAACACCACCACATCGGCCTCATCGGCATATACTTTACCACGGGTGCCATCATCAATCGTAGTCATGTGTGCATTGGATGCACTGGAAGAAAGCAGGCTGTCTCTCATTACAAAATCTGCCTCCACTACTACACTGTCGTTGGGTAAAAATGGCGCCAGTGAGGTAAGTGCTGCAGGAGCATTACTAAAGTCGGCATTAAATACTTTACCATAAGTAGTAACTGCTACGGGCACCCCAGGTACAGTTGTTACTACTGCACCTCTTTTAATAGTTACGGTTGCTGTACCAGCCGGCACCCATATATGTTTTGAAAAATTCCAGTTCGCATTGATATAATTCCATGAATTAATAGTAGCGGGTGATGTTTGTGCCACTACGTAACTTCTAAATTCGCTGTGTAGTGTATCGCCGGGGCGGTACCTGTCTTGTAAAGCCAATGATGCATCTACCAAAGCAGTACCATCAGGCAATTTATTAAAATCGGCGTCTGCCCTGTTGTAGTTTTTACGATTGTACTTCCAATAAGTGGGTACAATACCCCCTTCGGCACATGGCGCTGTACAAACAAAACTAATGTTGGCATTATCGCAACGTTTTACACTGTTGATATTAGCCGCATTTGCAATGGCACAACTGCTGTCGGGGCTGGTAGTGATAACGGCCTCCAGGTTAAAATCTGTACAAAGACCAATGGGAGAACAAAAAACAAATTTTACAGGATTGCCGCCAGTACCAGTACTGTAGCGGGTATACACCCTGTTGCCTACAACCCTTGGGTAGCCAGTATGCGGCGAGGCGGTAGCGCCTAATAAAGCAGCGCTGCTAAAAGTAACACCTGCGGGCATTGTTAATTCGTACTCAATATAGCCCCGGTTAGCTGCATTAGATGAAGGCTGGGTACTGGTAGCCAATACCACCTCGTAACATTCACCGGCCTTCACCTGTGCAGGCGATTCAAATGAGCTAAAGGTTGGATTATTAAATGGTGTACCACTTACGCCAACATAGTTACCAGTACTGTAGCTGGTATTGCCACATGCATTGCGATAAGTAGCTTGCGTACCAATTGAATTACCCACATACACTTCACCACAACTGTTGGTGCTGGCACAATAAATAATATTATAGGTAACCACCAACGAATCGCCAGGTAATAAAATTACGGTGGGTGGCAGGGTTAATTGTACATGCGCCACCTTACCTGCATTACAAGCCAGGTTATTGTCGGTAGGTGTACTGGTAATTAAAGTAATACCCGAGTATACTGATGGATCGGGATGTGCGGCAGCTGCGCCAGCTACGGCTATTTGCAGGCTGGCTGTATCAATATAACCATAGGTATTGGCACGAGGGGCATTGCCAAAATAATTACCCGTATTTACCACAATATTGGTAGCAGGGCCGGCTCCATTGTTTTTAATGGTATAACTCATTGCTCTTGGTGCAGAAACAAAACAGGCCGTTAGAGCAGATGGGGCGGCCGTTACCGTAAGTGATGGAATAGCATTAGACATACTCATACCACTGCTGGCATTGGCTACCTGGCAGCGCTGGCCATTAAAATCAAAACCTGCCGCACCATAGCTGGTAACAATATTACATTGTAACAGCCTAACATTTTCTACCAGTACAACTGACTCTCCGTTACACAATTTATTATCAGCTCCTAAAATACTGCCATATAATAAATAGTAGCTGCT
>JBDKJT010000032.1:0-25048 GCA_039796475.1 Bacteroidota bacterium
TGCACCATGCTGCAGCAGACGTATTTGAGGCAGTAAGTAAACGAGAGCTGCAGCTTGGTGCACATCAAAATAACGTTGTGGATCGGGTGAAAATCCGGCCAATACTGCACCTGCTTTATCCAGCTCATTTATATCGGCACCGCTGCCACCTTTTTTTATAAAGCTAGTACCATAATTGCTAAGCAGGCTGGTATACTGCTGCAACCTGGCTACCTGGCTATCGCTGGCAGTAATTGTAAAGCCACGTGGTGTAAAGCCGCCCTCATCACTTTCTATTGCAAACACATGCTTTTCTTTACCAGCCAATGCCAGCTCCAGGTATTTATCGCCGCCACGGCCACCATTTTCTTCGTTCATAAACATTACAGCCCTGATAGTATGCCGCGGCACAAGGCCGCTAGCCTTGATGGCCCTTATTACTTCAATACTTTGCACACAACCGGCACCGTCATCGTGGGCTCCCTCGCCCAAATCCCAACTATCTAAATGCCCGCCCACAGTAATATATGCATGTGGCAATTGACTGCCCCTTATTTCGCCCACTACATTATAAGAAAGCACATCGGGCAGCATGGCACAATTGGTTTGCAGGTAGGCGGTAAACGCTATCTTTTTGTTGAGTTGGCTGCTAATCCATTCAGCATTATTGGTACTGATGGCTACTGCCGGTATTTTACTAAAAGTATCGGTGTACACCGTTACGCCGGTATGCGGATAATCATCTACATTACTAGCCAGCGAACGTACCATTACTGCCACAGCACCATATTGGGCAGCCTTTGCAGGACCAAACACCCTCGATCGGCCGCTTTCGCCATAAGCCCTAAAAGTTTCAAAATAAGTTGGGTTCATCGGCATATTAAAAAACACAATTTTGCCCTTTACACCAGCTGCACCCAGCCTGTCCAGTTCATCAAAACTTTGCACCTGTACCAATGGCGCAGCAATGCCTTGGGCCCCTGTACCAACCGAATTGCCCAATGCACATAGCTTTAAGTTGTATTTTTTGCCATTTGCAGATTGTACATAACCGGTTTCTTTAGCACCCCTTATCCAATGCGGCACCATACAAGGCTGCAAATACACCGTATCTGCCCCTGCTTCTTTAAGCATACGGGCAGTAGCCTCCACCGCTTTTTGTGCATTGGCAGATCCGCTTAACCGGGCGCCAATTTTTTTACACAGATAATACAGGTTATCGTAAGCCTTGCCATTTAGCATGATATCATCTGCTATTTTTTTTATCATAACCGAATCATTAACCTGTGCCGGCAGATTTAGCACCCCAATTAATGCCCCAAAAACAAATATGTATTTACGCATCATATATCAATTTAACGGGCCAAACATACAGATAAATACTACACAAATACATACCGTTTTATATACCGAAGCCCTACTTTTGTTAATCCAATATTTATGCTGAATAAACCACACTTGCAATAAAATCATTATGCAAAAACACATTATTTACAACGGCTTTGTTTTAAATGATATGAAAATGATTTTTGTACATTGCACCACTTTTAGCAAACAACCGGCCAGGCAGCCAATACAATAAATTGCCTGCGGCACCATAAAAAAGAACACCAGGTGCCGGCTGTAAATAATGGATAAATTTTACTAAACAGCTGCTGGTAAAAAAAACTATTTATGTCTAAAGAATTAAGAAAACAACAGGCCCTGGAATACCACGCCAAAGGACGCCCCGGAAAAATTGAAGTAATTCCTACTAAAGAGGCTAAAACACAAAGAGATCTTTCATTGGCATACTCACCCGGTGTGGCAGAGCCTTGCCTGGAGATTGCCGCCAATCCTGAAGATGTATACAAATACACCGCTAAAGGAAACCTGGTAGGCGTTATCAGCAATGGTACAGCGGTGTTGGGCTTGGGCAATATAGGTGCAGAGGCTGGCAAACCCGTTATGGAAGGCAAGGGTGTACTGTTTAAAATATTTGCTGATATTGATGTTTTTGATATTGAAATAAACGAAACCGACCCCGAAAAATTTGTACAGATTGTAAAAGCATTGGAGCCAACATTTGGTGGTATTAACCTGGAAGATATAAAAGCACCAGAATGTTTTTATATAGAGCAACGCCTTAAACAGGAATTGAAAATACCCATCATGCACGACGACCAGCATGGTACTGCCATTATTTCGGCGGCGGCATTGCTGAATGCCCTGGAACTGCAAAAGAAAAAAATAGACAAAGTGCGGTTTGTGGTAAATGGCGCCGGTGCTGCGGCAATGGCCTGCATCAAACTATACGAATCCTTAGGTGCTAAAAACACCAACTTTATGGTGTTTGACCGTAAAGGTATTTTATACCAGGGCCGCCCGGATGTGGAAGATTTAAAAAAAGACTTTTGCAGCGATATAAAGTTTAAAGAATTTACCCTCGCTGAGGCGTTAAAGGATGCAGATGTATTTATTGGCTTAAGTGCTGGCAATGTGGTAACGGCAGAGATGGTAAAAACCATGGCCAAAAACCCTATTGTGTTTGCCATGGCCAATCCCGATCCGGAGATAAGTTACGAAGCTGCTACCGAAGCCCGTAAAGATATTATTATGGCCACCGGCCGCAGCGATTATCCCAACCAGGTAAATAATGTACTAGGCTTTCCATACATTTTTAGGGGTGCATTGGATGTAAGGGCCACCACCATCAACGAAGCCATGAAACTGGCAGCAGTAAAAGCACTGGCGGCATTAACCAAAGAGCCTGTACCCGATATTGTAAACCTGGCTTACAACGAAAAAACAATTGCATTTAGCCCCAGTTATATTATACCTAAACCACTGGACCCCCGCTTGCTGGCAACCGTAGCACCGGCAGTGGCCAAAGCCGCCATGGACAGCGGAGTAGCTAAATACCCCATTACAGACTGGGAGGCATACGAGCTATCCCTCAATAAACGCCTTGGGCTTGATAACCAGCTTAGCCGGGTTATAGGTAACAAAGCCCGTAAAGATCCTAAACGGGTGGTATTTGCAGATGCAGAAAATATTAAAGTACTAAAAGTGGCTCAACTGGTGCAGGAAGAAGGTGTGGGCTACCCGATACTGTTAGGTGAAGAGAAAAAAATTCAGCAACTGGCTGCCGCCAATAATATCGACCTTGAAGGAATACCAGTAGTAAACCCTAAGGATGATGAACATGAAGAAATGCGTAAAAAATTTGGAGAACTATTTTACGCCAAACGCCACCGCAAAGGGGTTAACCGCCACGAGGCCTTTAAAAAAATGAAAGACCGCAACTATTTTGGTTGCATGATGGTAGAAACCGGCGAAGCCGACTGTATGATCAGCGGCCTTACCCGTAATTATCCTGATACAATAAAGCCGGCAATACAAACAATTGGTACAGAGGAAGGGGTTAAAAAAATTGCAGGCATGTATATTATGCTTACCAAAAGAGGACCACTGTTTTTAGCAGATACCACCATCAATTTTAACCCTACCGCCGAAGAGCTGGCAGAAATTACCCTGCTGACTGCTAAAGAGGTAAGGCAGTTTAACATAGTGCCCCGTATTGCCATGCTAAGCTATAGCAACTTTGGCAGCAGCGATGGCGAAGAAGCCAAAGTAGTACGGCAGGCACGTGAGCTGGTAAAGCAAAAAGAACCAAGCCTTGTATGCGATGGTGAGGTACAGGCCATCATGGCATTTAATAAAGATGTATTAAAAGACAATTATCCTTTTACCGAGCTGCTGGGAGGAGAAGTAAATACCCTCATTTTCCCTAACCTGGCTGCAGGTAATATTGCCTATAACCTGCTACAGGAAATAGGCGGTGCCGACTCGATAGGCCCTGTATTACTGGGCTTAAAAAAACCTGTGCATGTACTGCAGTTAGGCAGCTCTGTACGTTCAATATTTAACATGGTACTAATTGCTGTATTGGATGCACAGGCAAAAAGCGAAGCTGGCATTACCGAGCCTAATAAAAAAAGCAAGTGGTGGAAAGGGTTTAAGAAAACAGCACATGATCTATAAAACAGCAGCATGCAGCCGGATCATATCTCAAGAAAAAAAATAGCCTTCGACGTAAGCAGGTCGTTTAAAAAATACCTGAAGCGCTATGGCAGGGAAATAGCCTTGCCTGTTTCTTATGATATGCTCCGGCATTTTGATTACAGCATACCCGTTACAGATAAAGACGGGCAGGATACATTTTGGGAAACCGTATTTTATAATCCATCCCTTACCGACGAAATACATGCCTCTCTAAAACGAGTATACTCCTTACTAAAAGCAAGCGGCCATACCCAGGCAGAGGAACATCTTTATATAGAGCGGATAGACTATTGCCTGTTTGGAAACTCCAAACCCTTTCGGATAAAAATTGTAAACAACTACAACGAAGTACACGACTATTTTTACATAAAAGTTGCCGATGCCAGCCGCATATTTGGCATGGAGCTGGAGCACTTGTTATCGCCCTACTGGATCAACTTTTTGGTAGATGACAATACTTTAGCCGAAGAGCATATTGCAGGCATACCGGGCGATGTATTTGTAAAAGAACATATTAACCGGCCGGGATACAATATGAAAAAAGTGGCTAAGGAGTTTGTGAAATTTAACGAGCGTTGCTTTATCCGGTTATTGGGCGATATGCGTAGTTATAATTTTGTGTTTGATATTGTACAGGATTTTGATGATATCCAATTTCGTATCCGCTCCATAGATTTTGACCAGCAAAGCTACGAGGGCAGTAAAAATATTTACCTGCCACAATTTTTTAAAGAAAACCTGGTATTTGTACAACTGGTGCAGCAATACCTTCACCCAGATGTAATTAAACAATACCAGCAAGAAGAAACTTCTCAAATTATCCGCCGCATAAAAGCACAGCGGCAACGCCTGAGAGACCTGAGGGTGGCTGCATCCGACGAGCCACTATCTACCCCGCCCAAAATTGAACAACTTGCACTTGAGCTGGGCATTTATCACCATAATGCCGAAGGATTTGCCAAATGCAATACCATGCCCAAACTAATGTATCAGCATTTAAAAGAGCTGCTTATCAGCGATCAAAAAATGAGCTAACCTGTTTTTCCAGTTCCTTTTCCAACGTTCCATTTTTGTCGGCTTCTATCAGCTTTTGTACCTTCTTTGTTGGTGCCAATTTATTTTTATCATTGGCACAGTATGCCAGCAAAAGCTTCCAGGCATTTAGTGTTAGCAGCTGAGGATTTTTTGCAAGAGCAGGATTGGTTAAACAGTATTTACACATAGCTGCAATGTACACAGCCATCATATCCAAATTGTATTTAAATAGCTGGGTACTGCTATCAATTACAAAACTATAATTTGGGGTGCCCTCCATCCATTTAAAAATAAATTGCAGCGATTGAGCTCTTTTTAATTCAGCAGTTGTAACCGGGTTATTGAGTATAAAATCTGCTGCTGCAAGCACAAATTTTTCGGCAGGTTTATAATCGGTAGCCAGCTCAAGCTTAATCGTATCATAATCGGGTAATATTTGGCCTTGCGCCTGTAAAAGGCCAGCCAGCAGGCAAGCCACTATCAGCATTCGTTTCATGTAAGTGTTTGTTAAAAGGTTAAAAGAAGTATCGTTTTTCAAATGTATCAATTGCTGCCAATAATTCAAAATTTACGGGTAAGCGGCCCCGGCTAACCGTTACCGGTTTTATGCAGCTTTTTTTAATACATTTGCTTTATGACATTTTTTACCGATTTTGGCCGCTACCTGCTGATGTTGAAAGGAATGTTTTCCAAACCGGAAAACGCTAAGATGTACTGGAAAGAGTTTATACACCAGTGCAGCGATATTGGCATTGGATCATTAGGTATTGTTTGCATTATTTCGGTATTCATCGGCGCAGTAAGTGCCGTGCAAACAGCCTACCAACTAGTAAGCCCTATCATACCAAAAGAAACCATTGCACAAATTGTAAGAGATACCGTAATACTGGAGTTTGCGCCTACACTGGTGTGTATTGTACTAGCAGGCGTAATAGGCAGTAAAATTGCCAGCGAGCTGGGCAACATGCGGGTGAGTGAGCAAATTGATGCATTAGAAATTATGGGTATTAACACCAAGGCCTATCTTATTTTACCCAAAATTGTTGCCTCCCTGCTAACCATACCTTTGTTGGTAGTATTATCGATGGTGTTGGGTATTTGGGGCGGCCGCCTGGCTAGCACTGCCACCGGCATCCTCTCGGGCGACTTGTTTGACAGGGGGCTGCTCATGAGTTTTGTGCCTTACAATGTTACGTTTGCCCTTATTAAATCATACACTTTTGCATTTATCATCAGCAGCATACCAGCTTACTATGGCTATTATGTTAAAGGCGGTGCTTTAGAAATTGGCCGTAACAGTACCAAAAGTGTGGTGGTTAGCTGCATCATGCTGCTATTTGCCGATTATGTACTTACTCAATTATTATTAAACCCTGTTACCGGCTAAACATGATTGAATTTAAAAAATTACACAAACAGTTTGGCGAAAAAGTGGTGTTAAATGAGGTAAGCCACCTGATGGAAACAGGCAAATGCAACCTGATAATTGGTACCAGCGGAAGCGGTAAAACTGTATTACAAAAATGCCTCGTAGGCTTGTTTGAACCTGATAGCGGGGAGATTATTTATGATGGGGTAAGCTTTACCGATATGACGCAGGAAGATCGCAAGCTGCTTCGCCAGCAAATTGGGATGCTGTTTCAGGGATCGGCACTGTTTGACAGTATGACGGTAGAGCAAAACGTTATGTTTCCGCTGGATATGTTCAGCAAAATGAACAGTGCTGAAAAAAGTAAACGGGTAAATGAGGTGCTGGAAAGAGTAAACCTGAAAGATGCCCACAAAAAATTTCCGGCAGAAATAAGTGGCGGTATGAAAAAACGGGTGGGCATTGCCCGGGCCATTGTATTAAACCCCAAATATTTGTTTTGTGATGAGCCCAACTCTGGCCTCGATCCTCAAACGAGTATGCTCATTGATAAACTCATTTACGATATTACCAAGGAGTTTAACATGACCACCGTTATTAACACCCACGACATGAACAGTGTAATGGAAATTGGCGAAAATATTTTGTACATGTACCAGGGGCAAAACGAGTGGACAGGTAATAACAAAGAGATTATTTTTTCAAAAAACGACCGCCTAAACAGTTTTATTTTTGCCTCCGAATTTTTACAGGATGCCAAAGACATGCGGATGCTGGAAGCAAAAGGGAAGATTGATAACAATAGAAACATGGATGATATATTGAAGTAACACATCCCGGCAAACGATTAGATGTATTTAAGCCATGACAAAACAATACTGCATACTTGTAATCCTTTTATTGCTGGGATATAAAGCCAGTGCAGATATCTTTACGGTTACCACCAATGCAGATAATGGCACTGGATCATTTAGAGAAGCCCTTACCCTTGCTGCTGCCAATGGCTCAACAAGCACCGACCAGGTTATTTTTAACATTACCAACCTTACCGAAGCAGGCCGTACCATTACCATACTTAGCCAGCTACCCAATATATCATCTAACCTAATTATTGATGGCAGCACCCAGCCTGGGCTACCCTTTGGCGTAAGTGGCGCTAAAATAAAACTAAGCAGCAACGGAGATACCAGTGTAAGCAAGTGTTTTGTATTACAAAATGTGCAGGATGTAGAAATTTATGGTTTATACTTTTTTGATTTCAGGCATTTTAATATCAGCATCTGGCCAGTAACCTGCGCTATATTTTGTACTGGCGAGGTAAAAAATATAAAAATAGGAGCCGCAGGCAAAGGCAATGTTTTTTTAGACAACATACTAGCCATTGCCAACAATTATGCAGCCGGCGATCAACCACCACTTGAATCGGTAGAAAACATGGAGGTAAAAGCCAATTTTTTTGGCATTGCAGAAGATGGCGAAACCATGAGCAATTTTCGTTTTCCGGCAATTGCCCTGCGCTCTTTTAAAAATATGCTGATAGGTGGCGACACTCCTGCAGAAGGTAATTTTTTTAGTGGCGGTTTTAATGGGGGCATTGCAGATGTGGTATACCTGTACTCTCACAAAACTACTGGCAACGGATACCTGCAACTAAAAAACAATTCGTTTGGCAGCAACTTTACCCGTACAAAAGCCCTGCGCTGTGGCTATGTACGAATTACTGGCGAAACAGGCATCTTTAATGCAGTACATATAGATGCCGCTGTAGATATTGTAAACAACATGTTTAACAACCCACCCGAGGGTTTTTCGAGTAGTTGTAATGGCATGATGCAACTGCAAAACATTGGTGGATTTATCAATATTAAGGGCAATCAAATTGGCAACTTGTTGCCTTTTATTAGTTGCCAAACGGTAGGTATCAATATTGGTGATTGTTTATTTGGCTTAGTTGGTGGAGAAACAGCTGCCGACCAAAATTTATTTTCATCTAATTATACCGCAGGGTTATCGTTGTACAATAATCGCCATATTATGGTACAGCAAAATAAGTTTGTATGCAACTCAAAGGGTATAATGGCACAATCAGATAAGGTTACCATTCCTTTTGTAAAAATATTATCTACCAACAATACAGACAGGGTGGCCGGCACTGCTACCCCCAATAGCACCGTAGAAGTTTTTGAAAACCCCACCCCTTGCTCGGCCTGTAATAACGGAGAAAAATACCTGGGCAAAACCAATTCTGATGCCGCAGGCAACTGGAGTTTTACGGCGCCTTTTTCGGCAGCAGTAACAGCCCGCTGCACAACAACCGACAGCATTAGTGGAGAGTTTTCGGAAATACAATACAGCGACCGGCTGATTGGCGTAACCAACCCGGTGTGTAATTTAAATAATGGCTCTATTAAAGGGATGGAGGTAATTAGCGGCACTGGCTATTACTGGGTAAAGAGCTATAACGGCCAGCAAGACACTATTTTTAACCAGCTGGATATAGAAAATGCCGGCCCTGGCTTTTACACCTTTCATGTACAACAAACCCGTTACTGCGAAAAAACTTACATGATTGTACTTACCGACCAATCGCCGGACATTGTAGAAACTGCCACCCTTATTACTAATCCATCTTGTGGCTTATTAAATGGCAGCATCAAGGGTATTACTGCTGCAGGCCCATACGATAAAGCATATTGGCTTACACCTAACCGTGATACCGTAAGCCCTACAATTGAATTGTTAAATGCCGGTGATGGACAGTATAAATTAATATTGCTTAACACTACCGGCAATTGCGCCGACTCTACCGGTTGGATAACACTTACAAATCAATCGGGGCCTACGCTCAACCTAAACAATGCTACTATAAATTTTGCATCCTGCTCACAAGCCAATGGCAGCATCACTGGATTAACAGCCAGTAACACTACGGGCAGCAGTTTTATCGAATGGAGAGATAGTGCCAATAACCTTGCAGGCAATAGTTTTGATTTGCTAAATGTGTTGCCAGGGCGCTATCGTGTTAAATTTATCGACCAGTCTGGTTGCGACAGTATCATCAGCAATTATTTTATTATAAAAGATACCACTGCCATTAGCATTAACCAGGCTGCCCTGGCCATTACCCCTGCAGGCTGTATCCTTAATACTGGCAGTATTAGCGGCATACAAGTAACCAATGCCCGCAATTATACCTGGCGTAATCTTACTACCAATACTATTGTTGGTAATACGCTTAATATTAGCGGCCTGCCTGCAGCAGTGTACCAGCTTACGGCTAGCAACACATTTGGCTGCAGCGCCAGCTCTAATGGCATTTCTATCCCTGTTGCCAGCTTTACCGATATTGCTGTACAAACAGCAAGCATTACCAATGCCAGTTGCCAAAAAGCTAATGGAGCCGTGTTGGTAACTGCCTTTAGCATTTCGCCAGTGGGTTATCAATTTAACTGGACAGACAGCATTAGCGGGCTGCCAGCAGGTAGTGGCGCTGGTATTAGCGCATTACAGCCGGGCACTTACTTGCTCACAGCCATTGACAATAATGGATGTACTAAAAAAATATACAGCGCTACAGTTAAAGCCCTGCCCTTGTTAACCCTTAACGATGCGGCACATCGTATTGTAAACGATAGCTGCAACAGGAGTAAAGGAAGTATTACCGGCATCACAACCAATAACAGCAATGGTGCTTTAACATACGAGTGGCGGGATATAAATGCAAGCATTGCAGGCACCGGTTTAACCCTGGCAAATGTACCCGCCGGCCAGTACCAGTTAACAATAAATGATGCCAGCAACTGCCCAGCCACGTCTGCTTATTTTACAATAGGTAACGAAACCAATGCTGCCGTAGCGCCGCTGTATAATGATGTGGTAATTGCCAAAAATACTGCGGCCATACTAAACGTTATCAATCCACAACAGGGCACTTACTTTTTATACAACGATGTTGGCGGCACACAATTACTACAGCAAAACAGCAGCGGCATTTTTACCACACCGGTGTTAAACGAAAACAGGGATTTTTATATCAGTTTTAGTGAAGCCAGTTGCAAAAGCAATATTGTTAAGGTAAAGGTTACAGTAAGTGATGCTGCATACTTTACCATACCCAAGGCGTTTACCCCCAATAAAGACAATTTAAACGATGTACTGGTAGTAACCGCCAATGGCTACCTTAAACTCAGTTACTTTAAAATATTTAACCGCTATGGCCAAATAGTTTACAGCACCAGCACACTTAACCAAAGCTGGGATGGTACTTTTAATGGCAATTTATTACCCACCGGTGGATATACCTGGATGGCAGAAGGGGTAGATATAAAAGGCCGGGTGGTAAAAGATAAAGGCAGCATCCTGCTACTGCGGTAGCAACATGCTGTATACATGCTGCATCAATCATCCAACTGATTTATCCTTTGCGTATTTAAGGCTTACCGTAGTGTAAAAATCATGAAGTACACAAAACAAGTGCGGTCCCGGTATTAACCTGCAGTGTTACAAAAATGCTGGCATTTTGGCCAGGTAGTTTACTATCTTTTTTTTGATTGTTTTGCTTAATACAATCCAGCACCAGTGCAAACACATTTACGAAACCCAAAAAATACTGCCGGTTTAACAACACATCAAATGATTTATAATTTGTACTTGCTGCAGCCTATTATTTTTGTTACTTTTAATCATCCGGCATAAGCCGGAAATTCTTCAACAACCAAAAAGCATTTTTATGAAAAAGTTATTATGCCTGTTAACCATTGTTACCGCATTTGCGTTTGTATCAGCCCCAACAGGTATCAGCAAAAAAGAAAAAAAAATCGCCTCTAAATTTTTAAAAGAATCTCAAAAAATGGTAGAAGCCGCTGTAAATGGTTTAAGCCAGGAGCAACTTACATTTAAACCGGGCCCAGATAAATGGAGTATTGAAGATAATATTAAGCACATCGCCTCTACCGAAACCGGCTTATGGCAAATGGTGGATGGCAATATTAAACAAGCAGCCAACCCCGATAAAAGAACCGAAATAAAATGGACCGATGAGCAGGTAATGCAAAACATACAAGACCGCACTAACAAAGTAAAAACCTTTGCCCCTTTTGAACCTCAAAACACGGGCTTTAAAACCCTTGCAGATGCGATGGCTTCATTTAAAGATAACAGGGGTAAATTGATTGACTATGTGAAAACCACGGATGCCGATTTACGCAACCATGTGGCTACCTTACCCGTAGGTAGTTTTGATTGTTACCAAATGTTGTTGTTTATTGGCGCACACAGCAACCGCCATATTGCACAGATTAACGAAATAAAGGCAGATCCTAATTTCCCAAAAAATTAATACCTGTATTTTTTACAAAAAAAAGGAGATGCATGGCATCTCCTTTTTTGTTGGTATGCATGGCAGTAAGCTGGCTACACTTTATTAAATGTAATCAGTGAATAACCATCTGCACTACCCGAGGTAAAAGTTGCTGGCCTGTCGCCAGATACTTTGCCGATACAAATTTGCAACTCACCACCGGGCAACTGCTGGTAAATACCCCGGGTAATTTTATCTTTATTAGCGCCCTGCTCACAAACCAATAAAACAGCAGCTGGCTGTAAAATACCGGGCAGGTAATAAATCAGCCCTTTTTCTATTACAGCATCTTTTGTAATAAATGAATAGTCAGATAGTTTAAGCTCAAGCTTTAGCGTATCCTGCAGGGCAATTGTTTCACCTGCTGCCTCGTAAGCAACTGCCTGCCAGCTGCCATCAATATTACTATTAGCATCTAAGCCTTCTTGCAGCAGGCCGGTAAGCATTTTTTTTTCTGCCTCGGTTGCCTTGGCATAATTACGTACCAGCTCAAATACTACGTTTTCTCTTATAGGCATTAATTGTTTAGCAAAGCTGGTGTACAATGCGGTGATGTATTTTTGTAAAAACGGCACGGCTTTATCCAGCATCAGCCGTTGCAAAAACTCTCCTTTAAGTAAAGGAGAATCGATACCATCTACCAGGTAAAGCTGATCGTCTACCATTTTTGTGTAGGTATCTTTATCTGCCTGTTGCCGGGCTTTTAGCAAATCAATTAAGTATATCTCTACTTTTATGGCATAAGGTATACCATAGCCACGTTCTCTTTTAATAGATTTATCGCAGTTAGAAATGGCGGTTTCTTTTAAATCGGCCGACCCGTATAACTCATAATTATTGGTAAGTGCAATGGCTGCATTTACATAGGTTTGCGGCAGCAGCTCGTATTTATCATCGTAGGTTTGTATCAGGCTTACCATCCGGTCGTATTTTTTATCCAGCTTAGGCGTATGGTAATAACAACGCATCAATGTATCTATCACCTGTATTTTTAAGTCGGTATTAATTTTTAGGTTGGTGCCCAGCAATTTTTCAAAACTGTTGATAAGGTCGGCCCCCTCGTAATGCCTGTCTGCAGCCCTGTCTATCATTGCGCCAATTACATCGCCCCACAAAAAATCGAGGGTTTCTGTCATTTTTTTATCCAGCATTTCGGTGTTTATTTTCACAAACTCCTGCTGGGCAGTTTCAAATTTTTCCAGCTTGCTACGGGTATCTGTTGCGTAGGTATTGTATTGATCGTTCAGCTGGGTTATTTGTGTTTTAATATTAGCTTCAAAATCGCCAATGCGTTTATCTACTGTACTGCTGTATTGCTGTAGCTGGTTATTTAGCGCTGTACGTATATTGTCAATACGGGTGCTAATATCACTTAGTCGGTCGTTGTATAATTTGTTATTATCTGCTAAAAAAGTTTTTTGCGTATCAAGCTGCAGGTTTAAGTTTTTTTGAGCATCGCTGTTTTCGGTACGCATTTTATCACCGGCATCTTTTACACTTATTTCAATTTGCTTACGGGTGCTTTCGCCCTGGTAGTACCTAAAAAGATACCCCACCAGCAAGGATATTAAGCCCACCAATGAGCTGATAAATGCAATTTTTCCGGAAAAATAACTGCCCACCTGTTTATCCACCATTTCGGTAAGCTGTTTATCAAAATCCTTATTTGGCACACGGGTATAATACTTATCATCCAACCTTGTTTCCAGGGTGTCTATCCTTCTTTTTAAGGCAATATTTTCTTTTTGAAGATCTTGCTCCTGTGCCATGGTTATGGTGGGCAACAGCAGTAATAAAAACAATAGCCGCTTCATAAATAATCGTTTTTGGGTGAGCCGGGTACGATACGGCAGCAAAGCACCGGTATCAATACCCTTTTTTGATTATTTTTCTAGCGGCTACAGTAAAGCAACAGTGTTATTGCTGCCAGTAATCTATTACCAATACTTTATCCAGTATAGGGCGTATTACATTTACAAAAGCAGTATGTTCGGGATGAGGCAAGTAAGCATCCCTGTCTTTTTCGGATGCAAAGCTTACAAAAAAGCAATGGGTAAACCCTTGTGCCAGGTTTTCGGGGCTGCTATTGGTACCCCATTCAAATGCTTTTATGGTGGTAATTTTTTTTGGTAACTGGGCAAATGCATCTGTTACCGTTTTTATTTGCTGAGGCGTACTACCCTCTTTAAAACTAAACAGTACTACATGGCGCAGCAATGCAGCATTTTGTTGTGCATAGGCCAGGCGGGTGACCACAAGCAGGCATAGCAGTAATAATATTTTATTCATAACTGGTATTAAAACATTAAAAAGGTTTATTCATGCACAGCTAATACCGGCACATCACTTTGGTACACCAATTTACGGGTATGTGCCGTTTTAAATAGCCGTTCAAAAAAACTATGGTAGCGTGGTGCAATAATAATCATATCAATATTTTTATCCCTTGCAAAGGTTTCAACCGATTCATGAAAATCAAACCAGCGCATAAAATAAAACTCGGGGTTAAACTCCTGCAATAGTTGCTCCATTTTATCTCTCTCCGTTTTTAGCTCATCGGTAAGCGATACATACACATTGCTGTCTACATGTAAAATATGCAGGGCCGGCTTAAATTCCTTTAACACCCTTTTTACGGCCAGCAAAGCCGGGGTTTCTTCTACCGATTTTAATTCGGATGTTATCAGCACATTGCTGATGCTTTTATAAGTAGCATTTTCTGGAATGATGAGTACGGGGCAAACCTCTTTTTCGCTCACTTTTAAAGTATTGCTGCCCGAAAAGCGCTGCGCCATGGGTGTTTTTCCGGTAAGGCCCATAACAATAATATCGGCGGTTTTTATATGGGCATAAGCAGCCAGGCTATCAATAAAATTATCACCCGACTCCAATTCGGTTTCAATATGGCTGATATGGGCGCTCAACTCAGTTTTTAAGCTATCGAGGTAACGCAGCTCCATAGCAGTATCTTCGCCGGGGTTGTAAAAATGGTATAATATAAGCCGGGTGTTATCGTGCCCTTTAAACATTTGGGCTGCATAATGTGCTGCATTTAAGGATGTTTTGGAAAAATCCAGTGGAACAAGAACGGTTTGCATTTTGGTTGATTTTGGTTGAATTTTGTACAAAATAGCTATTAATTTTTGAATATAAATACATCCACCAGCACTGGCTTAAAAGCCTTGTTTTAAAATAGCTGTACCAAGCTTAAAAAAACGGCATTTTTTCAGAAAAAAACCGCCCAAATGCCCTACCTTTGCTGCCCCGTTTAAAAACCCGGGGATAATTTTATGTCATTCAATATTGTTAAACAATTAAACGCAGATGCACAGGAAGGTGCTGCTTCTCCAGAGGCTACGCCTGCTGCGGTAACAAATGTACCTGTGGCGGCGCCAGTGGAAGAAAAAATTGCCACTGCCCATGATGATTTTGACTGGAGTGTTGATAAACGCAATGTTAGCAGCTACAGCAAAGAAGAAAAATTAAAGTACGATGCCGTGTACGAAAACACCTTCAAGCAAATTAATGATGGTGAAATGATTCAGGCAACCATTGAAGCAATCACTAAAACAGATGCTGTTGTAAACATCGGTTTTAAAAGCGATGGCCTTATTTCTTTAAACGAGTTCAGGGATGTGCCAGGTGGCATTAAAGTGGGCGATGTAATTGAAGTAATGGTGGTAGAAAAAGAAGACAGGGATGGTAACCTCCACCTCAGCCGCAAACAAGCCCGTACTAACCGTGCCTGGGAAAAAATTGTGGAACTGCACAAAACCGGCGAAATTGTTACTGGTGTTGTTACCAGCAAAACAAAAGGCGGCTTGATTGTAGATGTGTTTGGAATGGAAACATTCTTACCAGGTTCTCAAATAGATGTGAAGCCAGTAACCGATTACGATCAGTTTGTAGGCAAAACAATGGAGTTTAAAGTGGTTAAAATAAACGAAACCATTAAAAACGCCGTAGTATCTCACAAAGCATTAATCGAAAGTGATATTGAAGCTCAAAGGGCTGAAATTATCGGCAAGCTGGAAAAAGGACAAGTACTGGAAGGTACCATCAAAAACATCACTGATTTTGGTGCGTTTCTTGATC
This sequence comes from Bacteroidota bacterium, assembly GCA_039796475.1. GTDB lineage: Bacteria > Bacteroidota > Bacteroidia > Chitinophagales > Chitinophagaceae > Ferruginibacter. Next base: position 15,882 of record JBDKJT010000032.1, read on the forward strand.
TTGGCGGCTTAGATGGCTTACTGTACATTACTGATATTTCATGGGGCCGTATCAACCACCCAAGCGAAGTATTAAAAATGGACCAGAAACTGAACGTGGTGGTATTAGACTTTGATGATGACAAAAAACGTATCAGCCTTGGTTTAAAACAATTAACTCCACATCCTTGGGATACCTTGCCCGAAACAATTAAAGAAGGCGAAATTGTAAAAGGTAAAGTGGTAAATATTGAAGACTACGGTGCGTTTCTTGAAATTTTACCAGGCGTAGAAGGATTGGTACACGTAAGTGAAATTACCTGGGCTAATACACCGGTAAACGCTAAAGAATTCTTTAAACTGGCCGACGAACACGAAGCAAAAGTAGTAACCCTGGATAAAGACACCCGTAAAATGAGCTTGTCTATTAAGCAGATGAGTACAGACCCATGGAGTGTTATCGAAGTTAAATTTCCAGAAGGAAGTCGCCACACTGGTGTGGTAAAAAACATTACACCTTACGGCGTATTTGTTGAGCTGGCTACTGGTATTGGCGGCATGGTGCACATCAGCGATTTAAGCTGGTTAAAGCGCTTTAATAACCCCAACGAGTACACAAAAGTTGGCAACAACATCGATGTAGTAATTTTAAACATCGATAAAGATGGCCGCAAACTGCAACTGGGTCATAAGCAAATTGAAGAAGATCCATGGAACTCACTGGAAGCTACTTTCCATGTTGGTAGTATTCACGAAGGTACCGTTATCAAAAAAGATGATAAAGGCGCAGTAGTGCAATTACCTTATGGCTTAGAAGGCTTTGCCCCTAACCGTCACCTGGCTAAAGAAGATGGCAAAACCATCGGTGCCGATGATATTGCACAATTCATGGTTATTGAATTTGACCGCAACGACAAACGCATCGTATTAAGCCATACCCGCCTTTGGGAGCAAGTGAAGGAAGAAGAAAAGCAAGCTGTAGCTAAAGAGAAAAAAGCAGAGGCAGAAACCACTAAAAAAGCGGTAAAAACCCTGCAAAATAAAGTAGAGAAATCTACCCTTGGCGACCTGAGCGCTTTAGCTGATATTAAAGCTAAGCTGGATGGTGCTGCTGCTGCAGATAAGGATGAACCTAAAGCTGAGTAATTACTTAGTTGATAAATTAAAAAGAGCCCGTTGTATAATTACAACGGGCTCTTTTTTTAAACCATCTTTATGCTACAGATGTTGTTACTTTGCCTGCTGAAAAATTAGTTGAATGGAAGATAAGTTTACGCAATATTTTAAGTTATTCTGGATGATACTCGGCAGTTTTGTAGCGTTTATTGCCGTGGGTATTATCGTGTTTTACCTGCTTAAATTATTTTCCATCACATTTTTTAATATCCCGGGCTGGGATGCTGTTTACCAGTTTGTAGTTACCATTTTCCCCTACCTGTTCTTTTTTGCAGGGTACTATTATTTATACAATAAGGTTAGGCAAAACAACAATGGCAGCATGGCAATAGTAGCGGGTAAAATATTAATGATAGCTGGCAGCCTTGCCTGTATAGCCAGCATGGTAATGGCTGTATTAGCCTGGCTAAAGGTAAAATGGGCGCCTGTAGTTTTTTTTGATAAACATCCCCATTACGCTTTTATCATACAGGTAATTACACTATTTACTGCAGCGCTGGTGTTGGCCACCGCCGACCCTAAAGAAAAAAACTGGATGGATCGCAAGCAGGATTAGTACCAGCCAACCCATATTTAAATATCGCCAGCTTGGCTATTGGCTGCAATTGCTTTGGCTGCAATCCAGCCGGTTGTCCATGCATTTTGAAAATTAAAGCCCCCCGTTACACCATCAATATTCAGCACTTCGCCAGCAAAGTACAAATTGGGCATTAGCTTACTCTGCATACTGTTGTAGTCAATTTCGTTTAGCATTATCCCCCCCGCTGTTACAAATTCTTCTTTAAAAGTGGTTTTACCTTTTACAGCAAACTCCTGGGCACAGCAGTTTTTTACCAGTTTGTTTTGTTCTTTAGCTGGTAAATCGGCCCAGCGCATATCAGTTGGTATGGCACTTTGTTGTAACAAAAATTCCCACAAGCGTTGTGGCAATTCAAATGGATTACGGTTAACAATTTTTTGAGCGGCCTTATCAAAACGCTGTTGCTGTATTGCCTGTTTAAAGGTTTGCTCGTTGTAAGCAGGCAGCCAGTTTACCAATATATTGCAATGCCAGTTTGCCAATGCCAGCTCACGGGCACCATAAGCCGATAATTTTAAAATAGCAGGGCCACTCATGCCCCAGTGTGTAATCAGCAAGGGCCCGCTCGACTGTAGTTTACTACCTACAATTTTTACAAGCGCCTGCTTTACAGATACCCCCATTAAAGCGGTAACAGCATTACCGGGCATGTTAAAAGTAAACAGCGATGGCACAGGCACTTCAATACTATGCCCCAGTGCTGTTAACCAATTAAATTGAGGCGCTTTGCTAAAGCCACCTGCGGCAACACATACATAATCTGCTGTAACAGGTGCTGCGTTTTTTATTGTAATTATCCATTGATGGCTGGCATACTGCAGCTGCTCCACATCCTGGTTAATGCATACCTGCACACCATACCTGTTTGCTTGTTGTAACAAACAATCGATAATGGTTTGCGATGAGTTGGTTACCGGAAACATTCTTCCATCTGCTTCTGCTTTTAAGGCTACACCTCTTTGTTTAAACCATTCGATGGTATCGGTAGTAAAAAAATGATGAAATGCTTTTTTTAAAAAAGCTTCACCCCTGGGGTAACGCTTAATCATTTCGGCAATGCTAAAGCAATGATGCGTTACATTGCAACGGCCACCGCCACTTACTTTTACCTTGCTTAAAATTTTACTTGATTTTTCTAACAACAGCACCTCCAATGCAGGGTTCATTTGTGCCGCATTCACCGCACAAAAAAAACCAGCGGCACCACCGCCTACTACTACCAGCCTTTTTGATTGCATCAATTGTATTAACTTAGGATAATCTCAAAAATATCATTTTATATACATGGCCGAATCATTTACAAAAAAACATATTAAAAGCTTACCAAAAATTCCTTACGAAAAAGTGAGGGATGAACTGGCAACAGGTGATATAATTTTTTGCAGCGGCAGCTACTTGTTTTCTGGAGTTATCCAACAACTTACCAATAGCGTTTGGAGCCATGTGGCGGTTATTTATAAAGATGAAGAGCTAGGCCGGGTAATGATGCTGGAGGCAGAGCCATATGTGGGCATTCGCCTGATACCCTTATCAAACTATTTAAAAAATTATAAAGGCAATAATAAAAGCTACAAAGGGCAGATAGTGGTGGCCCGCCTAAAATCTCCGCTTGAAAAACCCCAGCTTAACCGGGGCATTAGTTTTGGCTTAGATTCGTTGGCAAGGCCATATGACAATTACGAGATTTTCCGGATTATGATCAGGATTTTGTTTCGTATCAGCAAAAGAGAGCGAAATAAAAGCTACATCTGCAGCGAGCTGGTAAGAGATATTTTTGCAAAAGCAGGTGTGGTAATACAATATAAAGACACTTACATCAGCCCCAATAGTATATGGCTTGATAACCGGGTTGAATACAAGTACAGGGTATTATAGCCACTAATTATTTACCCCGTTGCATAAAACAGTAGCCTATAAAATATTGGCATATTACACAGCAAACGAAGTACCGCAACCACAGGTATTGCTGGCATTGGGGTTATTAAAAGTAAAACCCCTGGAGTTTAAGCCACCCTGCCAATCTACCTGCATGCCGGCCAGGTAAATGCCATGCATTTTATCCATTACACAGGGTATACCATTTATTTCAAAGCGGTCGTCTTTATCGGTTGGATTATCAAATGCCAGCACATACGTCATGCCACTGCAACCACCGCCCTTTACCCCTACCCTTAATAAAAGGGCTGTATCAAAGCCGGGCTCAGCCATCAATCTTTTTAACTCTTGTATGGCCGATTCGGTAAAGCTTACAGGTGCTGTGGCAGTTGTTTCCATATTTTTTTCTTTAACTACAAAATTACCATGTTTTATAAAACGTTAAGTACCTGGCGTTTTGCGAAAAGAGGAAAATATTGGTTTGCAATTAGCTTATTTTTGTCACCTAAAATTATTTATACCATGCTGTTAGAGATTGTTGTTCAGGATATCCAGTTAGCGGTTATGTTTGTTTTTTTTATTGCCATAGCCTGGCTGCTGGCTGAGTTTAAAGGCATGAAGGATGAGATAAGAGAACGCATGGGAATCAACAACGAGGCCATGAAGTTAAAACTCGGTGCTTATGAACGGTTAAGCCTTTTTGCAGAGCGGTCGTCGCTTAAAAACCTGGTTACCCGTACGCCGGTGGGTACACAAACCGTGGTAGATTTTCAATTGGCCTTGCTGGAAACCATCCGTACAGAGTATGAGTATAATATAAGCCAGCAGATATATGTAAGCACAGATATGTGGAAGGCTGTAAGCAATTTAAAAGATCAAAACATATTTATTATTAACCAGCTGGCTGCCACACTCCCCTCTAATGCCGCAGGCATAGAGCTGAGCCGCCGCCTGCTGGAGTATGCTGCCAACCACAATGCTGAGCTTAGCCCTATTGTGCTGGATGCCTTGCAGTACGAAGCAAAAAAAATACTGGAATAACCCACCGCACAAATCACTGCTGTTATGGAAAAAAAATTTACCGACGCCGGCATAGAAGTAAAATTGCTGTACACACAAGCCGACACGGCAAACACACAGCAGCAACTGCCGGGTGAGTTTCCATTTACCCGTGGTGTACAATCCGATATGTACCGGGGCCGGCTGTGGACCATGCGCCAATACGCAGGCTTTAGCACTGCCGAAGAAAGCAATAAACGATACCATTACCTGCTATCGCAAGGGGTGAGCGGCCTTAGCGTGGCATTTGATTTACCTACGCAAATCGGGTACGATAGCGACCATCCACTGGCAGAAGGAGAAGTGGGTAAAGTAGGCGTAGCAATCGATAGCCTGGAAGATATGGAAACCCTTTTTAAAGGCATACAACTGGAAAACGTTTCCACTTCTATGACGATCAACTCCACTGGCTTTATACTACTGGCACTGTATGTAGCGCTGGCAAAAAAACAAGGAGCCGACCTTACAAAAATAACAGGCACCATACAAAACGATATCTTAAAAGAATACGCAGCCCGGGGTACTTATATTTACCCACCCAAGCCATCCATGCGTATTATTACAGATATTTTTGAATGGTGTGCCACTCAACTGCCTAAATGGAATACTATTTCTATTTCTGGCTATCATATTAGAGAGGCAGGCAGTACCGCAGTACAGGAGCTTGCATTTACGCTTGCCAATGGCAAAGCTTATGCGGCGGCGGCAATTGAAAAAGGCCTTGATATAAATGTATTTGGCAAAAGGCTTTCGTTTTTTTTTAATGCCCATAATAATTTATTTGAAGAGGTTGCTAAGTTTAGGGCTGCCCGAAAAATGTGGGCAACCATCATGAAGCAATTGGGTGCTACAGATGAAAAGGCCATGATGCTTCGCTTTCATACCCAAACCGGCGGCGCCACTTTAACGGCTCAGCAACCCATGAACAATATTGCAAGGGTTACTATACAAACACTGGCTGCCGTATTGGGTGGTACCCAAAGCCTGCATACCAACGGTTATGATGAGGCGCTTAATCTGCCTACTGAAGAAGCGGCACGTATAGCCTTGCGTACGCAGCAAATTACCGCTTTTGAAAGCGGCGTGGCCGATACGGTAGACCCACTGGCCGGAAGTTATTATGTAGAAGCCCTCACAGCAGAAGTAGAAGCCGCCGCCTGGCAACTGATTGAAAAAATTGACAGCATGGGTGGCAGCGTTAGCGCTATTGAGCAAGGCTTTTTGCAAGAAGCCATTGCTGATGCCGCTTATGAGTACCAGCAAAAAATTGAATCAGGTGAAAAAATAATTGTTGGTGTTAACAAATTTCAGGTACAGGAAACCACCACTCCACCCTCTTTTAAAATAACCGACAGCATACGCACCTTGCAAAGCGAAAAATTACAAGCGCTAAAAACAAGGCGCAATGCACAACAGGTAATGCAATGCTTGCAGGCTATCAACACAGCTGCCCAAAACAATCAAAACCTGATGCCCGTGGTAATTGAAGCCGTAGAAAATTACTGCACCCTTGGCGAAATAGCAGACGAACTACGTACCGTATTTGGAGAATTTAAATAGCCTTGCCGCTTACCAGTTTTTTGCTGCTGCGTAAGTACGCATTAAAATCAGTAGCCGGTATGCTGGATACGCCTAACTGCCGCAGCATTGTTACCAACTGGCCCCGGTGATAACTACCATGATTAAATAAGTGCAACAGCACCTGGCATACGGGCTGTTTATACTGCTCGGTTTTGGAGCGTTGGTAGCCTATTACATGCTGCAACTGATGTTCGTTTAAATTATTTACCCATTGCCCGATAGTAGCAGATTGCTGCAGTAATGCTTTTTTTAACTCATCAAAGTTGCCAGCAAAAGTATCGCTGGGCCTTACAATATTTTCCGACAACCTTAGCCGTTGCCACCAAATACTTTCTGCATCCAGCAAATGCAATACTGTTGGATACAACCCGGCAAAACTACTCACCAGCGGCTCGTTTTGTTGTGCTGTAGTTAACCCAGCCACCACATCCAGCAACTGGCCATTGGCCCAGGCATTGTGTGCGGCATATTGCTGAAGCAATGTTTTAAACATAGTAGATGGTTGTTTAAAAACAAATGTATCAATTAATGAGGTACACAATTTTGACAGCAGCTATAAACCTCAAAAGATTTATATTGTGATATGGATTTAGAAAAAGACATCAGGATGGCTGTATTGATTGATGCCGATAATGTACCCTACAGCAATGTAAAGGGCATGATGGCTGAAATAGCTAAATATGGCACCCCTACTTTTAAACGAATTTATGGCGACTGGACCAAGCCTACCCTGAGTGGTTGGAAGGCGGTATTATTAGAAAATGCCATCACCCCCATACAACAGTATAGCTATACCAGTGGTAAAAATTCCAGCGACAGTGCCTTGATTATTGATGCGATGGATATTTTGTACTCTGGCAAAGTGGATGGCTTTTGCATTGTATCCAGCGATAGCGATTTTACCCGGCTGGCTACCCGCCTGAGAGAAGCAGGCATGAAGGTGTTTGGCATTGGGCAGAAAAAAACACCTAATCCTTTTATTGTAGCCTGCGATAAATTTATTTACCTGGAGGTAATAACTGCTGCAGATATGGATACTGCAGAACCGGTAACTACCGGCAAAACAGCCGCTGCTAAAAACACGGCAAAACCATCGGTAGATAAAATCAACAAAAAAACAATACAGCTAATTGCCTCCTCTATACAAGACCTTGCAGATGAAAATGGATGGGCATTTTTAGGTGATGTAGGAAATCTTATGATGAAAAAACAACCAAACTTTGATCCTCGAAATTTTGGTTTTCAAAAACTTACTGCTTTAATACGCTCTTTACCCCAATTTGAAATTGACATCCGGGAAACAGAAAAGCGGGGTAATAAATTGGTGTACATCCGGTACAAAACTGCCGATAACAATACCGCTTAAGGCTGTAGCAATTGCAGGCATTTTTGCAAGCTATCTTTCCAGCCGGTTAGCGGCACATTAAATACCTGCTGTATTTTAGTGGTATCCAATACCGAATAACCCGGGCGCTTTGCTGGTGTGGGATACTGTATAGATGGAATAGGATTTACAATACAATCACTGCCCAACATTTCTTTTATAGCTACTGCAAACTGGTACCAACTAATAACACCGCTGTTACTGTAATGATAGATACCTGGATTTGCCTGCACCACCAAAGGTTGATTGGCTATTTGTAAAATAACTGCTGCTAAATCGGCTGCATAGGTGGGGCAACCTACCTGGTCGTTTACTACATTTATTAACGGCCTGTCTTTCATCAGCCGCAGCATGGTTTTTACAAAATTATTTCCAAAGGATGAGTATACCCAGGAGGTACGAATGATGATACTGGCAGGATTTTGTTGTTGCACCAATGCCTCGCCTTTTAGCTTACTGGCGCCATATGCATTTACAGGATCTACCGGGTGATTAACGGTATAAGGCTCCGTGGCCAGGCCGTTAAAAACATAGTCGGTTGATATATGAATGTACATAGCCTGTTGCTGCCGGCAACAACTTGCCAGCAAAGCAGCCGCCTGTGCGTTGATGGCATAAGCTGCAGTCGTATCCTCCTCGGCTTTATCTACCGCTGTATAAGCGGCACAGTTGATGCATATATTTACCTGGTGCTGCTCAAAAAATTGGATAACAGCCGCCTCGTTATCAATAGCCAACTGGCTGCGGTTTACAAAAATAAATTGGTAGTGGGGATAAGATGCAGCCAACACTTGCAACTCACTACCCAGCTGCCCGGCGGCGCCTGTTACTAAAACTGTTTGATGCATCTGTGCGGTTATTTTTACCTTTGCAAGGCTTAGCCCTGGTATATAAAATTATTGATAAATCCATCGGCAAAGCCAGGATACACCTGGTCTTTATCGGATACTATTGCTTTATCGGTGGGTATTTTCCAATCAATATTAAGTGTAGCATCTTTGTATAGCAATCCCCCTTCGCTGGCTTTGTGGTAAAAAGCATCACATTTATACATTACTTCTGCTGTTTCGCTTAATACAGCATAACCATGTGCAAAGCCTTTAGGCACCAATAATTGCTTTTTATTTTCGGCAGATAACTCAATAGAAAAAACCTTACCATAGGCTGGCGATCCTACTCTTATATCTACCACCACATCTAGTATTGTACCGCTTAATGCCCTTACTAATTTTGTTTGTGCGTAGGGCGCCAATTGATAGTGTAATCCACGTATTACACCATACACCGATTTTGCCTGGTTATCCTGTACAAATGCTATATCTACGCCTTCGGCAGCAAAACTGTTTTGGTTATAACTTTCAAAAAAATATCCCCGGCTATCTTCAAATACTTTGGGCTCGTACACCAGCAAATCTGGAATTCCTGTTTGTATAAATGGCATTGTTGTAAACTATTTAAAACCTAAGCTTGCTATCTTGATTGTAAGATTGTGTTAGGCGTATTTTGCTGCAAAGTAAGCGATGGTTTGTTTTAA
>JBDKJT010000033.1:0-24774 GCA_039796475.1 Bacteroidota bacterium
GAATTGATTAGCATTGCCCGCCGGGCAAAAGTGCATGGCGAAATTTATCACCTGAAAGCTGCAGGAAAAGATAATTGGATTAAAATGGATAGCGTAATACAGCGGGTAGAAAGGGCCCGAAAGGAAGGAGTAGATATTGCTGCCAATATTTATACCTATACCGCCGGGGGTACGGGATTAACCGCCAGCATGCCACCCACTTTGCAAGATGGTGGATTTGGTAAATTAAGAGAGCGGTTGCAAGATGAAGCTATCCGCAAGCAAACCATCAAAGACATGAATACCAATGCCAGCAATTGGGAAAACTTATACTATGCTGCCGGTAGCCCCGATAAATTAATACTGGTAGGCTTTACTAAAGACAGCCTGAAAAAATACACTGGAAAAACATTGGCCGAGGTTGCCGCTGCCAGGGGTAAAGGCCCCGAGGAAACTGCCATGGATCTTATCATACAAGATAGCTCCAGGGTAGGCACTATTTATTTTTTAATGGATGAAGCCAATATAAAAAAACAATTGGCACAGCCCTGGGTAAGTTTTGGCAGCGATGAGGGCTCGTATGCACCGGTAGGCGATGTATTAAAATCAAATGCTCACCCAAGGGCCTATGGCAACTTTGCCCGGGTGCTGGGCAAATATGTACGGGAAGAAAAAGTAATTACTTTGCAGGAGGCCATCCGTAAGCTTACCAAACTTTCTGCCGATAAACTGCATATCAGCAAAAGGGGCGAATTAAAAGTGGGCAACTATGCAGATGTAGTAATATTTGATCCCGCCAAAATACAAGACCATGCCAGCTTTGAGCAACCCCACCAGTATGCCACCGGTATGCTGCATGTTTTTGTAAACGGGGTACAAGTATTAAAAAATGGCGAGCATACCAATGCCCGGCCCGGGCGTTTTGTAAAAGGCCTCGGCTATATTAAGCAACCCTGATAATGGCATGGCACACCAAAAATTGGCAATAGGGCTAAACTGATTTTAAAAAAATAAACAACAGATGACGATAACAATAAGGGAGGCTCAAAAGAGCGATTGTGCCCGTATGATGGAGTTGGTAAATGAACTGGCTTTGTATGAAAAAGCACCCGAACAGGTAACCGTAAATTTTGATCATTTTGTAGAGAGTGGTTTTGGACAGCAGCCAGTTTGGTGGGCCTATGTGGCAGAAGCAGAGGGCGTGGTGCAGGGCTTTGCGCTTTACTATATCCGCTACTCCACCTGGAAAGGACAGCGCATGTACCTGGAAGATATTGTGGTAACAGAAAAAATGCGTGGGCATGGTATGGGTAAATTATTGCTGGATAAATTGGTGGATGTGGCCAAACAAAAAAAATACAGTGGTGTTGTATGGCAAGTGCTAAACTGGAATGAGCCTGCTATTAATTTTTATAAAAAATTTAATGCCACACAGTTTGATGCAGATTGGATTAACTGCTGTATCAATTTGTAGTTTTTTTTAATGTACGGGCAGCGCAAATTAAAAGTGATGTATCTGTAAAGAGACACACATTTTTTAAGCTAAAACAATTTTTATGTTCCTCACCCTTTTTAATAAAAGGCTGCTGTGGTTGTTTGCAGCCATACTCACCAGCTTCGGTTTACTGTTTTTATCCTGTCAAAAAGAGTTAAGTAGCGAAGGGATTGATTTAGGTATAACAGCCCCCGATTTATCTACCAAAATTAATACTACGGTACAAGGCTTTGTTATCGACGAAAACGATCAACCCGTGCAGGGCGCTGCGGTACAGGCAGGCAGCTTGTCGGCGGTTACTGATAAGTATGGCTACTTCCGTATCAGCAATGCATCCCTGGTGCAAAATGCTGCTGTACTGGCTGTGCTAAAGCCGGGCTATTTTAAAGCTGTAAAAACATTTATTGCCAGTACCAATCATCAAACATTATTGCGGATAAAGCTGCTTGCAAAAAATACAGCCGGAACCGTTAGTGCCACCGCCGGTGGCAGCTGCACACTGGGTAATGGATTAATGATTTCGCTGCCTGCAAATGGCGTGGTAAATGCCAGTACTAATTCGGCTTATACGGGTACCGTTAGTATAGCCGCCCAATGGCTTAATCCGCAGGCCACAGATATCAATCAAATAATGCCCGGCGACTTACGGGGTTTAAACACGGCAGGGCAGCTAAAGCTGTTGCAAACCTACGGCATGGCAGCTGTAGAACTTACCGGTGCTGCCGGCGAAAAACTGCAGGTGGCAAACGGTAAAAAAGCTACTATCCATTTTCCCCTGCCTGCTGCTTTGCAGGCCAGTGCACCGGCCAGTATTCCATTATGGTATTTTGATGAAGTAAGTGGCTTGTGGAAAGAAGAGGGCAGCGCCAGCAAAAACGGTAGTACGTATGTTGCAGAGGTTAGTCATTTTTCTTACTGGAATTGCGATATGCCATTGCAAGAGTCTGTACAGTTTACAGCTACCATCGTTAACAGCGCAGGCCAACCGGTAATTGGGGCATCTGTAGGGTTTAAATATGCCAATGGCATGTATACAGGTGCACATGGCTATACCGATTCAAGCGGTTATGTAGTTGGTACCATTCCGGCTAATGCACAGTTGATAATAGAAGTATTTGCAGGATACGTTTGCAACGAGCCATCCTTTTCGCAAAATATCACTACCGGCACTACCAACCTGGCGCTGGGCAATCTTACAGTGGGTAGTTCACAAATTGCGGCGGTTAATGGCAAAGTAGTTAATTGCAGCGGTGCAGCGGTAAGCAATGGGTATGTTTTAATCCGCAACGGATTTACCTACCATCGTATATCCGTAAATACAGATGGCAGTTTTAACGGGCAGCTGATAGCCTGTAATACAATGGCGGTGGCAATATTCGCCATTGATGAAGCAATGCAGCAACAAAGCCTAGTAATAGAAACATTGCTCCAAATGGGGATGAATGATTTAGGTACCCTGCAGGCATGTGGTATTAGCGCCGAACATTTTATACGATATACACTGGATGGTGTGCAAAGTGGATTTAGTTCACCCACAGATGATTTTTTTCAAAGTATGGGCAGGGATTCAACGGGCCAAAATGCACTGGATGTAATTAATATTAGGGGCTTTAATGGCGTTACCGAAAAAATGATTGCTTTTGGCTTTGCAAGCCAGGATGCTGCACAGGGCAGTACGCAGGCATTAAAACAACTGCAGATACAACCGCCGGGTACCGAGTTAGCGGTACTGCAAAGCTCAGGCGTTAATATTACTGAGTTTGGTGCTGTTGGCCAGTTTATTGCCGGTAATTTTAGCGCTACGGTTAAAGAAGCAAATGCGCCCAATACACAACATACCATTACCTGCAGTTTTAGGGTACGCAGGCTTGAATAAAGCGGTTTTTAGTGGGTTAATCTGCCTCCTGCAAAACAGGGGGCTTTTTTTATTTTTTCAATATCTGCAAGCCGTACTTTTGCACTCAATAATTTTAGTACCAAAAAATAGTTTTTATGGCAGCAAAAATCACAATGGGCAGTAATGGTAAATTAATTGTACCCGATAATCCCATTATTCCTTTTATCGAAGGAGACGGTATTGGCCCTGAAATATGGCGGGTAGCCGAAAAGGTATTTAATACTGCCGTGGACAAAGCATACAGCGGCACCCGTAAAATTGAATGGATGGAGATGCTTGCCGGCGAAAAAGCCTTTAAGCAAACCGGTGAATGGTTGCCTGCACAAACCCTGCAAACAGCAAAAGATTATATCGTTTCTATCAAGGGGCCGCTTACAACGCCTATTGGCGGCGGCATCCGCTCTTTAAATGTTGCCATGCGGCAAGATTTAGATTTGTATGCCTGCGTACGGCCGGTAAAATGGTTTAAAGGTGTGCCAAGTCCGGTAGTGCATCCAGAGCAGGTGGACATGACAATTTTTAGAGAAAATACCGAAGATATCTATGCCGGTATAGAGTGGAAGGCCGGCACCGCCGAAGCACAAAAATTTGAAAAATTTCTGATAGAAGAAATGGGGGTAAAAAATATCCGTTTCCCCGGCAGCAGCAGTTACGGCGTTAAACCCGTTTCGCTGGATGGCACTAAAAGGCTGGTACGCTCTGCCATTGAATATGCATTGGAAAATCATTTGCCATCCGTAACACTGGTGCACAAAGGCAATATTATGAAGTATACCGAAGGGGGCTTTAAAAACTGGGGTTACGAGGTTGCCCGACAGGAGTTTGGCGATAAAACCTTTACCTGGGACGAATGGGATGAACTAAAAAAATCCAATGGCGAAGCACATGCCAACGAGGTACAGCGCCAGGCAATACACGAAGGAAAATTATTGGTAAAAGATATTATTGCCGACAACTTTTTACAGCAGATATTAATTGCACCAAAAGATTTTTCGGTGGTGGCCACCCTTAACCTTAATGGCGATTATATATCTGATGCATTGGCTGCCGAAGTAGGCGGCATAGGTATTGCGCCCGGTGCCAACATCAATTACAAAACAGGCTATGCTGTATTTGAAGCCACCCATGGTACCGCACCAAAATTTGCCGGTACAGATAGTATGAATCCATCTTCGGTTATCCTTAGCGGTTGTATGCTGCTGGAATATATTGGCTGGAAAGAAGCGGCACAGCTTATCACAGAAGCATTGCAGGCAGCCATTATGCGTAAAAGAGTCACCATCGATTTTTATAACCTGATGACAGGCGCCACCCTGCTAAAAACAAGCGAATTTGGCGAAGAAATTATTGCCAGCATGGGTGTGGTAACCGCCGATTTTATGCTTAAAAAAAGCAGCAGCCTGTAAAAGTATTTTAAAAAACTCTATGTAAGAGTTTCTGTAAATCGGGCTGGTATAATATTTTGAATAGTTTACATTTGCACACAATTTAAAAAAAGCAATATGGCAAAAATACAAGTAGCAAATCCCGTTGTTGAGTTAGACGGTGATGAGATGACAAGGATCATCTGGAAATTTATTAAAGACAAATTGATTCTGCCTTATGTAGAGGTAGATATAAAATATTACGACCTGGGTGTTGAGTACCGGGATGAAACCAACGACCAGGTTACCATTGATGCCGCCAATGCAATAAAGCAATATGGTGTAGGTATTAAATGCGCCACCATCACCCCTGATGAGGCAAGGGTAGCAGAGTTTAACCTGAAGCAAATGTGGAAGAGCCCCAACGGCACCATCCGTAATATATTGGATGGTACTGTTTTTAGAGAGCCCATCGTTATGCAAAATGTACCCAGGCTGGTAACCAACTGGACGGCTCCTATTATTGTAGGCCGCCATGCATTTGGCGATCAGTACAGGGCTACCGATACCGTTATTAAAGGAAAAGGAAAATTAACCATGACCTTTACACCCGAAGCAGGTGGCGAGCCCCAAACTTTTGAAGTATTTAACTTTAAAGGCGATGGCGTTGCCATGAGCATGTATAATACCGACGAAAGTATTTATGGTTTTGCACGCAGCTGCTTTAATATGGCGCTTAGCAAAAAATGGCCATTATACCTTTCTACCAAAAATACCATCCTTAAAAAATACGATGGCCGCTTTAAAGATATTTTTGAAGAAGTGTATCAAAACGAATACAAAACCCAGTTTGATGCAGCTGGTATTGTATACGAACACCGCCTGATTGATGATATGGTGGCGAGTGCCTTAAAATGGAATGGCAATTTTGTATGGGCCTGTAAAAATTATGATGGCGATGTACAAAGCGATACCGTAGCACAAGGTTTTGGATCATTAGGTTTAATGACATCTGTATTGGTAACACCCGATGGTAAAACCCTGGAGGCAGAAGCAGCACATGGTACCGTTACCCGCCACTACAGGGATCATCAAAAAGGCAAGCCAACCTCTACCAACCCCATTGCCTCCATCTTTGCATGGACGAGAGGGCTGGAGTTTAGGGGTAAATTAGATGGCAACCAGCCATTGATAGATTTTTGCCAGGCATTGGAAGCTGTTTGTATTGAAACAGTTGAAAGCGGCAAAATGACAAAAGACCTGGCCGTTTGTATCCATGGTAATAAGGTAAACCACGGTGAGCACTATTTGTATACCGAAGAGTTTTTGGATGCAATTGATGCTAACTTAAAAGCAAAAATGGGCTTATAAAACATAAATAGCAATATATAAGCGCCCCTCCCACGGGGCGCTTTTTTTATACCCACCTGTGCGGCATTTATTTTCCCAATTTCAAAAAAACTGGTAGCCTTTTGTTGGCTGTAGCCGGCGTATCTTTGCCGCCGGAGAAATGATATGAGTAAAAAAGGAAAAGTTTTAATGGCGATGAGTGGCGGTATAGATAGTACCGTTGCTGCCTTAATGCTACATCATGAAGGATACGAGGTGGTGGGCATTACCATGAAAACATGGGATTATGCCAGCAGTGTGGGCACCTCAGGCAAAAAAGAAACCGGCTGCTGCAATCTTGATAGTTTTAACGATGCCCGTATGGCTGCTGTGCAACACGGTTTTCCTCATTTTATTTTGGATATAAGGGAAGAGTTTGGCGATTTTGTGATTGAAAATTTTGTAGATGAATACATGGCCGGCCGAACACCCAACCCCTGCGTAATGTGTAATACGCATATTAAGTGGCGGGCACTGCTCAAAAGGGCCGATGCACTGGGATGTGATTTTATAGCCACGGGCCATTACGCCCAAATTCATCAACACAGCAATGGCAGGCATTTTATCCGCAAGGGTATAGATGAAACCAAAGATCAAAGCTATGTATTGTGGGGGCTTCAGCAAGATTTGCTAAGCCGCACCCTGCTGCCATTAGGCACCTTTCATAAAACGGCTATCAGGCAAATGGCGCATGATTTTGGGTATCCCGAGCTGGCCAAAAAGAACGAGAGTTACGAAATATGCTTTGTGCCCGATAACGATTACCGTGGTTTTTTAAAACGCAGGGTAGCAGGGCTTGAAGAAAAAGTAGCGGGGGGCAACTTTGTAAACAGCGCCGGCAAAATACTCGGCCAGCATAAAGGCTACCCCTTTTACACCGTGGGCCAGCGTAAAGGCCTGGATATTGCCTTGGGTAAACCTGCTTTTGTAACGCATATAGACCCCGCCACCAATACAGTTGTATTGGGCGACGAAACCGATTTAAATGGCACCGAAATGAAGGTGGCCAGGCTAAACTGGATAAAGTACCCGGGTGTTACTGATGGTATGGAAGCCCTCACCAAAATTCGCTATAAAGATAAAGGTGCCCTAAGCAACCTGTATACATACGAAAACGGGGTAAATGTGCGTTTTTACCAGGATGTAAAAGGCATTGCACCCGGCCAAAGCGCTGTATTTTATGAAGGCGATGATGTAATAGGTGGTGGAATAATACAGCGTAATGAGCAGCTTTTTGCATAACTAACGGGTCTTCAGTTTTTGAATCATCATTAATTTATGGCAAACAAGATTTTTTTGGCGGCAGTGGTGGCAATACTATCCCTGGCTGCCTGTAAAAAAGAGACAGATGATTTTACCATGCCCGAACTAGGCGATTATTACCCCTTGCAGGTAGGTAAATACATTACTTATCAATGCGATTCGTTGCGCTATGGTAATAGCGGCTCTTTAACCGGTACCACCTATACCTACCAGGTAAAATACGAGGTAGATGCTGCGGTAACCGATAATAATGGCCGGCCTGCTTACCGCATTTATCGGTATATCAGAAATAGCAATGCAGGTGCCTGGGTGAAGGATAATACTTATTTAGCACTTAACGATGGTGCGTCTGTTGAGTTGGTAGAAAATAATTTTAGATACATCAAGCTAAAAAGACCCTTTACCGGTGGCTTTAGCTGGAAGGGCAATGCATACATCAACACCTCATCTGCTTACTCCGATTTTCGTTACCTCGATAACTGGGATTATACCTACGATAGCGTAAATGCTCCGTTAACATTGGGTGCCCTTACGGTAGATAATACCATTAAAGTTGCACAGCGGGATGAAGTAATTGGCAACCCCGGCGACCCCAACTCGTACAGCGAAATTAACTATGGTGCCGAGTATTATGCTAAAGGCATTGGCCTAGTATACAGGCGGCTGTACCACTCCGAGTACCAGCCACCCACCGATGGCGGAACAGGTAAATATGCTTCAGGATCGTTTGGCGTTACTTTTACCATGATAGATCATAATTGACGCTGCACCATTACAGCCAGGCAATCCATGTACGGTTAAAATTTTGTGTATGAAAACAAAAACGGGATGGTTGCTGCTGCTCATTTTTGCTGTGTTAAACAGCAGCGCCCAGTTTTCTAAATACATCATTCAATTTAGGGATAAAGCTGCTTCTACCTATTCCATCTCTCAACCTGCCGCTTATTTATCTCAGCGGGCCATCCAAAAAAAACAACGAGCTGGTATAAGCATACAAGTTGATGATTTGCCCGTTAACCCGGCCTACATCAGCAGTGTGTTACAAGCAGGTGCGGTAACCTTATTAAGCACAAGCCGCTGGTTTAACCAAATTTGTATACAAACAAACGATTTAGCAGCGCTGGCCACTATCCGGCAATTAAGTTGGGTAGCTTCGGTTAAGGCAGTATCCGCAAGGCCGCCACGCCCCATAAATTTTATTAATAAATGGGCATTACCGGCCGCCCCATCCTTTACAACCCCTCAAAAGCCTGCCGACCCCAGTAATAACCGCTATAACTACGGCAATGCTTACCAGCAAATACATTTACACCAGGGAGATTTTTTGCATAACCTTGGTTTTAATGGCAAAGCTGTGGTAATGGCTGTTACAGATGCTGGCTTTTATCATTACAATACATTGCCCACTTTTGATAGCATTATTCAAAACGGCCAGGTGTTGGGCACCTGGGATTTTGTGGCCCACAAAAAATCGGTTTCGGAGGAGCATGAGCATGGTATGAAATGCCTGAGCACCATTGCCGGCAACTTGCCGGGTAAATTAGTAGGCACAGCACCGGGCGCTTCTTTTTATTTATTTCGTACCGAGGATATTGCAGCCGAATACCCGGCTGAAGAGCAAAATTGGCTAGCCGCTGCCGAACGGGCAGACAGCCTGGGGGTAGATATTATAAGTGTTTCGCTGGGATATTTTGCGTTTGACGATAGCCAGTTTAATTACACCTATGCCGCAATGGATGGCAATACCAGCCTGATTGCAAAGGCAGTAAATATGGCTGCTGAAAAAGGGATGCTGGTAGTAGTGGCAGCGGGTAACGAGGGCAACAATGCATGGCATTATATTACCACCCCCGGCGATGCCCGGGCAGCACTTACGGTAGGGGCTGTAAATGCTGCTGGCGTAGCAGCAGGGTTTAGCAGCTATGGTCCTGCAAGTAGTGGCCAGGTAAAACCAGATGTAGCTGCCATTGGCATGGGCACTGCCGTTGCTAGCCAATTAAATGGATTGCCGGTTAGTGGTAATGGCACATCTTATGCCTGCCCTGTAATGGCTGGTGTGCTTACCTGCCTGCTGCAGGCTTTTCCTGAAGTGGCTGCAAGCCATTTGATAAATGCAGTACAACAAAGCAGCAGCCAATACAGCCAACCCGATAACAGGATGGGTTTTGGTATTCCGGATGCTAAAAAAGCATTTGTGTTATTGCAAAAACAAACCCTGCAACTGCAAGCTGATATTACAGACAGTTGCCAGGCTCGTATACATTGCACCATCAAAGCCGGTATGGGTATGCAAGTATTGGTAGAGCGCAGGTTGGGTAACCTTGCTTACACTATTGCAGATACCTTAACGTATACCGGCTTGTTTACTAAGCAAACACTTACGTTTGTTGATAATCTTGCTGCATATGCACCCGGTACAGTAGCCAGCTATCGCCTGCGGATGTTAATAAATGCGGATACAAGCTATTACCTTGATTCGGTTATGCTGCCGTTACAAAACGATTGCAGGCTGGTAGAAGAAAAAATAGTATTTGCCCCTAACCCGGTTACGGATGAGCTAACGGTTCAGTTGCAACGCAATACCAGCGTCCTATTACTGGTGCAGGTATACAATGCTGCAGGCCATTTATTGATAAGCAGGCAACAAAAAACCACGGATAGAATATACCGCATGCCCATAGCATTTAAGCAATTGCCCAGCGGGGTTTATTATGTATCGGTTTGGGTGGATGAAAAAAAGCAATACAGCAAAAAAATTATAAAGCAGTAGCCATTGGCCATACAAAAAAGCGGAGCATTACTAATGCTCCGCTTTTTTGTATTTGAGTGTTTAATTTATATTTTGTCCAGCACAGCATCTACAATGCCATAGGCTACAGATTCTTTGGCATCCATCCAATAATCCCTGTCAAAATCTTTCATCACTTTTTCAAAAGGCTGTCCGCAATTTTCGGCCAATAACCGGGCACCCAATTCTTTGGTTTTTCTTATTTGCTCGGCCATAATTTCAAGATCGGCACTGGTGCCTTGGCCACCACCGCTTGGCTGGTGTATCATTACCTCGCCATGCGGAAAAATAAAGCGCCTGCCCTTGGCACCGCCACTTAATAATATACTGCCCATGCTGGCCGCCATGCCCATACATACCGTACTCACCGGCGATTGAATCATCCGCATGGTATCGTACACCACCATGCCGCTGGTAACCATACCGCCCGGGCTGCTGATGTAAAAAGTAATTTCTTTGCCGGGGGCGATGGCGTCGAGGTATAATAATCTTGCAGTAAGATCTTTACAGCTTTTGTCATCCACCACACCCCATAAAAAAATCTTGCGCTGCTCAATAAATTTTTTATCAAACTGCCAGCCGCTCATCATCTTCTCCATCGAAAACTCCGGCAGGTCTTTAGGGTTTTCTTCTTCTTCATTCATCAGGCTAAATCGGTTATTCATGCTCATTCAAATTTTTTATTGTTAGTAAGCTTAGTCTTTTTTCTTTTTGCGGGGGTTTATGGTAAGCACTTCATCAACAATACCATATTCCTTTGCTTCCAAAGAGGTCATCCAGTAATCTCTCATACAATCTGCCGCTACTTTTTCAACCGGTTGATTGGTATGATTGGCAATTACTTCGTACAGTTCTTTTTTTATTTTCTTTACCTCGTTAACGGTAATCTCTATATCACTGGCCTGTCCACCGGCACCGGCACTAGGTTGGTGCAGCATAATGCGGCTATGCTTTAGCGCTGTTCTTTTACCCGGTGCGCCTGCACACATCAGTACAGCAGCCATGCTGGCAGCTATGCCCGTGCAGATGGTAGATATATCGGGTGTAACAAACTGCATGGTATCATACATGCCAAGGCCTGCATATACGCTGCCGCCGGGCGAGTTGATATACATTTGTATATCTCTTGTACGATCGGTACTTTCTAAAAAAAGCAATTGTGCAGTAATAATATTGGCTACTTCATCAGTGACGGGATATCCCATAAATATAATCCTGTCCATCATTAAACGGCTGTACACATCCATTACAGCTATATTCATTGGCCTTTCTTCAATAATATTAGGCGTAAGGTTTGTTACATTGTGTTTAATGTATCCATCCAGGGTGTTGCTGCTTATGCCACGGTGCTTTACTGCATATTGTTCAAATTCTTTTCCAAAATTCATGTGGGTAAATATTTAGTGTAACAAATATAGTTGATTGATGTACCCAAATATTATGCAATAAAAAAAAGCCGACAAAAAGTCTTGATTTTAAAAAAGCCGCTTTGTGCCTTTGTCAGTATGTGTTGGGCCACCTAAATTACAGCCCATATTATTCACTTAATTTAGATAGATGAATCACACAATTGTATTAAACAATCAGCCATTATGCATCCGGCAGCTTACGGGTAAAGATACCCATGCACTGTTTGCATATGTAAATACATTGTCTGCTGAAAGCCGCAGCCGTTTTATGCCTCACCCGTTTGATATACACCATTGTTTTTTGGTATGTAATGGCCTGTTACACCAGGTAACTGCATTTATTGCCGAAACGGCTGCCGGGCAAATAGTAGCTTATATGTTGCTAAAGGAAGGATTAAATAGTGGCGAACAACAGCGCCTGCAACAGCTGTATGTAGTTGCCGGGCAGCCCTGTTGCACATTTGCCCCATCTGTGGCAGATGCCTGGCAGGGTAAAGGGCTTGGTGCAGCTATGTATCCATTGCTGGAAGCATTTATTATTGCACATACAGCTTACCGTGTGATGGTTTTGTGGGGTGGAGTACAGGCCGGCAATCAAAAAGCCCGGCATTATTACAAAAAGCTGGGTTACCAGTATGCCGGTACATTTTGGTATAACGAAATGGATAATTATGATATGATTAAAACCCTGTAAATAAAAATGTCTTTCAGCTGCTGAAAGACATTTTAACCCTGCGGAGACGAAGGGATTCGAACCCTTGATAGAGTTTCCCCTATACACACTTTCCAGGCGTGCTCCTTCAACCACTCGGACACGTCTCCATTTTTTTAAAGGACGGCAAAAATACAGGTTCGGTGCTTATGCGCCGAATATTTTTTCGGCATTGGCACTTGTAATAGCCGCCACCTCTGCCACCGTTACTTTTTTTATTTCTGCCAGTTTTTGTACTATATAACTCAGGTAGGCACTTTCGTTTCGCTTACCCCTAAAAGGTACAGGTGTTAAATAAGGGGCGTCGGTTTCCAGTACCAGGTGCTCCAGGCCAATATGCTCCAGCACTTCTGCCAGGCCAGCTTTTTTGTAGGTAAGCACACCGCCAATACCCAGGTAAAAGCCCGCTTTAATTATTTCACGGGCACTCTCCAGGCTGCCTCCAAAACAATGAAAAATGCCCCGTACTTGTTGCTTTTGATAGGTTTTAATTAAATCAATGGTTTCCTGCATAGCATTTCGGGTATGTATCACAATCGGCAGGTTAAACTCAATGGCCCAGTTGCATTGTATTTTAAAAGCTTCGTATTGTTGCTCCAGGTGCGATCGGTCCCAATAAAAATCAAGTCCAATTTCGCCTACAGCGGCAAAAGGCCTTTTTTCGAGCCATTGCCTAACAATATCCAGCTCTGCTTTATAATTATCTTTTACATAACAAGGATGCAGCCCCATCATGGCCATGCATTGCCCCGGGTACCTGTTTTCCAGTTGCAGCATGGCAGGTATAACCGTACTATCTATGGCAGGTAAATAAAATTTTTGTACCCCCTCAGCCCTTGCCCGTTGCAATACCGGCTCTATGTCTTCTCTAAATTCATCCAGGTAAAGATGGCAATGTGTATCTATCAACGTCATAACAGCAGCTTTGGGTAAAATAATTTAGCGGCTGCAAAAGTACTTATAAGCAGCTTACCGGCTGCTTGTAGAATTTTGTAGTACTAACCACTACAAGCTGAAACTTAATACCAGCAACGTTTTGCCATGTTGTATTTGCTAAAAAAATGTGAAAAATTTGTTTGGCTTATTAAAAAAAAAGAGTAGCTTGCCACCAGTTTTCATAGGGTACGGATTAAAAACGGGCCAGAGTTTCTACTCAGGCCCATTTTTTTTGCCCCTGCTAATGCGTATGGGTGTTACCGTTTTTGCTGCGGTATTGCTTTAAAGCTGTATCCTTTTTTTGTAAAATAGTCTAGCACAAGTGGTAAGGCATAACTCAACCTGTTAAACGCTTTTGCGCTATCATGAAACACCACAATATCTCCCTGCCGGGTTTTTAATATTACCTGCTCAGCACATTTTTCTGGACTAAGCTGTTCATCAAAATCGCCGCTCAGCACCGACCACATAATGGGCTGAAGCCCCAGCTGCCTGCTTATAATTTTTAGCTGAAACCGGGTGGCCCGGCCGTATGGTGGCCGAAATAGTGTGGAGTCGATTATTTTTTTTGCCTCCATAATATCATCGATATAGGCATTGTTTTCGGTTTTCCATCCATTTAAGTGATGGTATGTATGGTTGCCCACGCTATGCCCCTCATCCAGCACCTGCTCGTAAATAAATGGGTATTCGGTTACATTTTTTCCAATACAAAAAAAACTAGCCTTGGCATTGTATTTTTTTAATTGTTCCAGCACAAAAGGGGTGGCCACCGGGTGAGGGCCATCATCAAAACTGAGGTAAATAATTTTACCTGCCCCGGGCAAATGCCAGGTACAGCCGGCATATATTTTTTTTAACCACCACGGTGTACGTACCAGGTAAAACATGCAGCAAAATACAAAGAAGCTTTGATGTAGGTATAAAGGATATAAATGCAATCATTTTATGTTGCTATACTATTGCAACACAGGCCATAAGTAGCCGGCGGCAATATTTACCCGATACTTGGGAAGGTGCTGCAGGCCGTATATCTTTGTGCCATGTTTAATAAAGTAAGAGTAAGATTTGCCCCCAGCCCAACCGGCGGCCTGCATTTAGGGGGCGTACGTACAGTATTGTACAATTATTTGTTTGCCAAAAAAAATGGGGGCGATTTTATCGTACGAATTGAAGATACCGACCAAACCCGTTTTGTGGCGGGTGCTGAAGAATATATTTTTAACTGCCTGCAATGGTGCGGCCTGCAGCCCGATGAAAGTGTAATACATGGGGGTGAATATGCCCCTTACCGCCAAAGCGAAAGAAAAGCTATGTACCGCCAGTATGCCGAAAAACTGGTAGAAGAAGGGCATGCCTATTATGCTTTTGATACCCCTGAAGAGTTGGATGCTATGAGAGAAAAATTGAAGGCAGAGGGTAGCAACAGCCTGCAGTACGATCACTCCGTACGCATGAAGATGAACAATTCTTTACGCTTGCTGCCGGCTGAAACGCAGGCCTTGCTGGATAGCCAAACACCTTATGTAATACGCATAAAAGTAAACCCACACGAAATAATTTCGTTTACCGATATGATACGGGGTGATATAGATTTTGACACCAATAATGTAGATGATAAAGTATTGCTAAAGGCAGATGGTATGCCCACTTATCACCTGGCTGTGGTGGTAGACGATTATTTAATGAAAATTAGCCATGCCTTTAGGGGAGAGGAGTGGTTGCCCAGCGCCCCGGTACATATTTTATTATGGAAACACCTGTTTGGCCTCAATCATATGCCGCAATGGGCACATTTGCCGTTGATATTAAAACCCGATGGCAATGGCAAACTTAGCAAACGAGATGGCGATCGACTGGGTTTTCCGGTATATGCCATGGACTGGACAGATCCTAAAACCAACGAACTTACAAAGGGCTTTAAAGAAATTGGATTTTTACCCGAAGCCTTTAATAACCTGCTGGCCGTATTGGGCTGGAATGACGGTACCGAACAGGAGCTGTTTTCGTTGGAAGAGTTGGTAGAAAAATTTAGCATGGAAAGGGTGCATAAAGGTGGTGCTAAGTTTGATTTTGATAAAGCCAAGTGGTATAACCATGAGTGGATAAAAAAGCTGGATGTAAGCCATTATCAGCAAAGAGTAAAAGACATATTTGCCGGAAAAGATATCATCATTACCGATGATACCCGTTTTGCAGCAGTGCTTAACCTTGTAAAAGATCGTTGTACTTTGCTTACCGATTTTTATACGCAGGCATCTTTCTTTTTTAAAGCCCCCGATGCCATTGATGTGCCTGCTATTAAACCAAAGTGGGATGACAAAAAGCAATTATTTTTTGCCGAGCTATCAAGGGCTTTGGAGTTAATGCCTTTGTGGGAGCAAGGCCAGCTGGAAAACGAATTTAAAGAAATAGCCGCCGCCAATCAACTAAAACCCGGGGAGCTGATGCTGCCTTTTAGGGTAATGCTGGTAGGGGGTAAATTTGGCCCCGGCGTATTTGATATTGCCGCTAGTATTGGCCGCCAAAATACGCTGCAGCGTATAAGCCATGCCATGGCATTACTGGCTTAACAGGTGTACCGAAAAAGTGTTATTATGCAACGACCGATAAGAGTACTGGTAGCAAAAGTTGGCCTCGATGGCCACGACCGCGGCGCTAAAATAATTGCCACTGCATTAAGAGATGCAGGCATGGAGGTAATTTATACAGGCTTGCGGCAAACTCCCGAAATGGTGGTAAATGCTGCCCTGCAAGAGGATGTGGATGCCATTGGCATCAGCACACTGAGCGGAGCTCATCATACCATTTTTTCAAAAATTATAGCCTTAATGAAAGAGAAAAAAATGGAAGATGTACTGCTTACTGGCGGTGGCATCATACCCGAAGAGGATATAAAGCAGCTCAATGAAATTGGTGTTGGCAGGCTTTTTCCGCCGGGCACGCCTACTGCAACCATTGCTGGCTATATTTCAAACTGGGTTAAACAGCATCGTGATTTTTAGCACAGCTTACTATAGCTGTAATTTTTAATTGCCTAAAACATATTGTATGTACACCACTATTTTAACTACCCTGCAACAAGGCATCCTTACCATTACCATTAACAGGCCCGATAAACTAAATGCATTAAACAAACAGGTATTTGCCGAGTTGGATGATGCTATCACCCGCTTGCAAACAGATGATGCTGTGCAATCTGCTATCATTACCGGGGCAGGTACAAAAGCCTTTGTAGCAGGTGCAGATATTACAGAGTTTGCCGGCTTGGATATAACTGCCGCTATGGAGTTGGCAAAAAATGGGCAAGATGTTTTTTTAAAAATTGAGCAAAGTAATAAACCCATAGTAGCTGCGGTAAATGGATTTGCGTTGGGTGGTGGATGTGAGTTGGCCATGGCTTGCCATTTTAGAATAGCAAGCGATAATGCCAAATTTGGACAGCCCGAGGTAAACCTTGGGTTGATACCCGGCTATGGCGGCACGCAGCGCTTAACTCAATTGGTGGGTAAAGGCAGGGCGATAGAGTTGCTTATTAGTGCTACTATGATTGATGCAGCTACCGCCCTGCAACATGGCCTGGTAAATTATGTGGTGCCGCAAGAGGAGTTGCTTAATAAAGTAACCAGCATTTTGCAGGTGATAAACAGTAAAGCCCCCGTGGCTGTTGCCAAATGTATACAGGCGGCCAATGCGGTAATGGATGAAACAAAAAATGGATTTGATGAAGAAGTGAAACTATTTGGTGAGTGTTTTGGTACAGCAGATATGATAGAGGGCACTACCGCTTTTTTAGAAAAAAGAAAAGCCGTATTTACCGGAAAATAAGCCGGAGGTACTAGTATAAAAACGAATAGGGTAGCAGAACATAAACATTATTTATATTTGACTGGCTGTGCAGTTGCATGGCCAGTTATTTTTTTTAAGACAGTTACCTCAACCACAGTTTTCATGTTGTTTAGCAAGTTTTTTAAATCCATTATTGCTGTAAGTATTACGGTAGTCTGCTCACTGCAAGCCTTTGCTCAAAAGGAGGCTGCATTGTTAAAGCAGGCCAACCAGTTATACGAATCATCTAAGCCCGATTCGGCCTCGCTATTATTAAACCAGCTGCTGGCAAATGCAAGTACACCTTATCGCATGGTGGCAGATGCTTACAATATATTGGGCCATGTACAGTTAGATAAAGGCAATTTACCCGGTGCTCTTACACAATACCTGCTGGCCGAAAAAACCGGCATGGCCAATAATGATATTGAGGTAGCCACTACCGCTAATATTAATATTAGCGGTATTTACCGGGAGCAAAATATACTGGCTACTGCCCGGCACTATATTGATAAAGCCGAAAAAAATATAGCAGCACTCAGCAACAAAAAAATTGTCGGTAATTTTTACAATAACAAAGCCATTTTGCTGGAATTAACCAACCAGTTTGATAGTGCAATATATACCTATAATAAAGCCCTGCAGATATATATTGATGTAAATGACAGCAACCGGATAGCCATTGGATATAACAACCTGGGCGTGGTATATAAAAATAAGGGTGACTATGATAAGGCTTTACAGAGCTATCAAAAAGTAGTAGAAATAGAAAAAAAGCTGGGCAATAAATTTATACTGGGTGCTACTTATATCAATATTGGTGGAGTGCAACAGCAACTAAAAAACTACCAGCAAGCCATTGATTACAATAAACAAGGATTGGCCATTGCTCATCAAATTGAGGCACAATACCTGGTGGTATCTGCTGCCGAAAATATTGCGGATGCTTTCTTTGGTATGAAACAGCTCGACTCTGCTTATGCCTGGCGTAAAGTTCATTTTGCCGAAAACGACAAGTACCTAAACACCGAAAACAGTAAGCAGATTAACGAAATGCAAGTAAAGTACGAGGCCGAAAAAAAAGAGCAAACCATTGCCTTGCAACAAGCCAAATTATCTAAACAAAAAGTAATGCTAACCGGTGGTAGTGTACTGGCATTGCTATTACTGTTAACTGCCTATTTGCTTTACCGGCGTTATAAACTTAAAAAACAAAAAGAATTGCAACAACGGCTGATGGAGCAACGGGAAGAAGCTACCATTAATATTTTAACTGCCGAAGAAAAAGAACGTAAACGTATAGCCGCAGAGTTGCATGATGGGGTAGGGCAGCTAATGATGGCTGCCTGGATGAACCTGCAGGCCTTGGGCAACCAGCAGGATACCATAGGCAACGAGCAGCAGCAGCTGTTACAAAAAACCACGCTGTTGGTAGGCGAAAGCTGTAAGGAGGTAAGGCAGGTAAGCCATAATATGATGCCCAATGCCCTGCTAAAAAAAGGATTGGTAAATGCGGTAAAAGAGTTTACACAGCAAATAGACAAATCTGTTATATCAATTAACCTGCAATCTGCGGGGCTGGATACTCCTTTGGATAGTATTACCGAAACCATCCTGTACCGGGTAATACAGGAGTGTGTAAACAATACCATTAAGCATGCCCATGCCACGGTGCTGGATATTTCTATCCATAATAGTGCAGAAGGTATTGATATGCTGATTGAAGATAATGGAAGGGGCTTTGATACCCACCAAAGCATACCCGGCAGTGGCCTGGGGCTGGATAATATCCGCAGCCGCATCTCTTTTTTAAAAGGTTCCGTACACTGGGATAGCAGCCCGGGTAATGGCACAGTGGTGGCCATCCATATTCCGCCCAAACAGGCGATATAAAAACAACAGTTTTTATCCCTCAATTTATTAATATAACCGGCCACATAAACAATGCTGGTATATCTTTGCAACTCATTTAAATCATAATTGCATTTTTTATGGAATACAGGATTGAAAAAGACACCATGGGCGAAGTAAAAGTGCCCGTGGATGCATACTATGGTGCACAAACACAGCGCAGCATCGACAACTTTAAAATTGCACAGGATATTAACCGCATGCCCAAAGAAATTATCCGTGCCTTTGCTTATTTAAAACATGCCGCAGCTATTACCAATTACGAGGCTGGTGTATTACCTAAAAAGAAAGCCGACCTGGTAGGTAAAGTGGCCAAAGAAATACTGGAAGGGAAACTGGACGACTATTTTCCACTGGTAGTATGGCAAACAGGCAGCGGCACACAAAGTAATATGAATGTAAATGAGGTGATTGCCTACCGTGCCCACGTAATAAATGGCGGCCAACTGGCTGATAAAGATAAATACCTGCATCCCAACGATGATGTAAATAAAAGCCAGAGCAGCAACGATACTTTTCCAACGGCCATGCACATTGCTGCTTATAAAATTTTAATTGAAACTACAATACCCGGTATCGAAAAACTCCGCAACACACTGGATAAAAAAGCAAAGGCTTTTAAAAAAGTGGTAAAAATTGGTCGTACCCATTTTATGGATGCCACACCTTTAACACTTGGGCAAGAGTTTAGCGGCTATGTATCACAGTTAGATCACGGATTAAAAGCTATAAAAAATACATTGGCGCATTTAAGTGAGCTTGCATTGGGCGGCACCGCTGTAGGTACAGGTATTAATACACCGGCAGGATACGATGTAAATGTGGCAAAGCATATTGCCCGTTTAACCAAACTGCCTTTTGTAACGGCTAAAAATAAATTTGAGGCATTGGCTGCACACGATGCCATTGTAGAAGCCCATGGCGCTTTAAAAACAGTAGCTGTTAGCCTCATGAAAATTGCCAACGACATTCGTATGCTTTCCTCTGGCCCACGGTCGGGTATTGGCGAAATTTTTATACCAGATAATGAGCCCGGCTCATCTATCATGCCCGGCAAGGTTAATCCTACGCAGTGTGAGGCATTAACCATGATAGCCGCACAGGTAATGGGTAATGATGTAGCTATTGGTGTAGGTGGCAGCCTCGGCCATTTTGAGTTAAATGTATTTAAGCCGGTAATGATTTACAACTTTTTGCACAGTGCCCGGTTAATTGGCGATGGCTGTGTAAGCTTTAATGATAAATGTGCCGCAGGTATTGAACCCATTAAAGAAAACATCAAAAAACATGTAGATAACAGCTTGATGCTGGTAACCGCCTTAAATACAAAAATTGGCTATTACAAAGCGGCCGAAATTGCCCAAAAAGCACACAAGCAGGGCAGTACATTAAAGGCAATGGCTGTACAACTTGGCTACCTTACCGAAAAAGAATTTGACGAGTGGGTGGTGCCGGAGAAAATGGTAGGCAAAATTTAAAATAGCAAACGATAAGAGAGAGGCTGTCTTAGCAGACAGCCTCTTGCGTATATATACCAGCCCGCTTGGGTACGCTTAAATAGGTATGATAAGATAGCATTACAGCAAACCTTTGGTGTATGCAATTTTTAATGCCAATGCCTTACTGTTTACATGTAGTTTTTGATAAATATTCAGTGTGTGTTTTTTTACCGTATTGGGGCTAATAAAAATTTTAGCGCCTATTTCCCTGTATTCGAGCCCCTCACTTAATAGTTGCAAAATTTCTTTTTCCCGATCGCTTAGCTGAAATATATTTTCCTGTTGTTGCCTCTCGGTTTTTAATACGGCAGGCTGTTGCACCATTTGTAATATTTTGTATGCTATGCTGGGAGAGATAGGGCCGGCGCCGCTTTCCCATAAATTGAGCAGCATGCCGGTAATTACTTCGCCGTTTTCTTCTTTTAGTAAGTAGCCACAAGCGCCCGCCCGGATGGCCCTAAAAATTTTATCATCATCGTCAAAAATTGTTAACACTACATATTTTACCCCAGGATATAAGGAAGATGCGGTGCCAATAGCCGATACGCCATCTACATGCGGCATTTCTAAATCCATTAGTACAATATGGGGCTGATCGTCTTCTGGTAAATGCCGCATTTTTGCTAAAAAATCCTCGCCATTGGCAGCCTCAAAAATGATAGAAAATAAGCCGCTTCTTAACAGCTTATCTGCAATCACTTTTCGGTTGTTGGCCTTATCATCCGCAATGGCTACTCTTATCATGCAAAGATTTTTATAAAGTTGTTGTTATTATTTATTTTATCCAATAATCCAAATGGGTAATGAAATATATAAATGGAATGCGTTACCGATTTATTATGTACTATATAATTGCTTTTATAAACAGATATACCTGTGTGCCATGGCCTGCCTGTGTTTTAACGGTATAACCAAAATTTGCCGCAGCCGCCCTTTCCCTCATATTTTGCAAACCATAGCTATCTGCCTTATCCGCAGCTGCTACCATATCAAAGCCTTTCCCATCATCTTTTATTTCAATCTCCCAGTGTTGATCATTTATTTTGCTTACTGCTGTAATGCTTGTAGCACCAGCATGTTTAACGGCATTGTTAACGGTTTCCTGCACCACCAATACAATGTTTAAAGCCCGGTTAGAGGGTACAATAAAATTTTTAGGTACTTCGCCAGCTGTTTTAAAATCAATTGCGCTATAATGCCTGCCCATCTGTTTCATAAAATTGATAATGCGTAACCATAAATCGTTGGCCGTTACATCTGCTGTTTTCATAGCCCATAGAGTTTCCCTTAAATTCAACAGCATTTCTTTAGCAGTTTCCTGCAGGTCAGTTACTACCTTATTGGCTGGTGCATCTGTAATAAGCAGGCCACTGTTATATAAGATGGCATTGGCTTGTACGCCAAGATTGTCGTGCAGGTCAGCAGCAATGCGTCGTCTTTCGTTTTGTTCAGCATCTTTTACAGCCAACTCACTGTTTATTTTTTGCTGCCGTTTATATTGCTTAAATCGGTAAATGGTAAACAGTAGCAGCAACACAGCTAGCAGCCCGGCACCGTATAACCATAATTGACGCTGGATGAGTTGTAGTTTTTGTTGTGCAATAAGGGCTTCTTTTTTTTGTACTTCGTATTTGGTTTGGATGGCTGCAATTTTTTCTGCTGAGTTGGCCGTGGCATTTGAGTCTGCTGCAGCAATATATTGCTCAAGTGTACTGCTGTATTCCTCAAAATTACCAGTGGCTTTTTGTGCCGCAGCTAATATTTTTATTAGTTGAATTTTTTCTCCGTTTATATGGTTGCTGTCGGCTACCGCAATGCCTTCCATTGCTGCCGTTATTGATTTTTTGTAGACTTTTTGATAAAAATAAAAGCTGGCAACACCTTTAAAATCGTTTACAATGTACAAGGGGTCACCAATTTTTTTCCTAATTTCTAAGCCCTCTTTTATATCTTTTTCGCCCTTGTTAAAATCGCCGGTTAAACTATAAAAATCACCTCTAATAGATAATGCAGCCGCTAATACGCCCATGGCCTCACAACGGGTGGCTACCTCAATGGTGTTGTTAATTGCGGTTAAAAAACTATCGCTTAATAAAGGCGTTGGATTTAGTTTATAATGGTTAAAATAGTACAGGGCAAGGTTAGACTGCAGGTAGGCTTCTATTTCGTTGTTGGCAGGGTTGTTTTTATCAGCAATTATTTGCAAGGCCTGCTGCCAGGTTTTTTGGGCATCTGCTTCTTTGCCTGCATTTAAATAGGTGGCGCCTATATAATTTAAAATAAATAATTGGGTATTTATATCACCATCGCTAGTAGCCTCGTCCAATAATTTTAATTGCAGGTCAAGTGCGCCTGTAAGATTGTTTAACCGGTTAAGCGTATTTGCTTTTAGCAGTTGCAGCTTATAATAAAGTGCTCTGTCGGTAGTTTTAATATTTTTAAAAGATGGGGTGCTTTCAATCCGTTGTGCCAGGTTACTGATACGGCCTTGCACCATATCTGCAGCCAGCAAATAATATTCTGCCTGGGCAAGGCTACGCTTGTCATTAAGTTCCGTTGCCAGTTGTTTTATCCAATTTGCATAATGATAAATACTGTCTGATGGCAACGAGTTTTTAAGCCGACCCATTATTAATAAAGCTTTCAGTTTGTCTTCGTTTGTGTTGGCCTGATAGATGGCTATCCTGGTTTTGTTGATGGTGGCAAATTGAGCATAGGGTTTAGTTGTTATACAAAAAAAAATCAGCCCGAGTAAAATATGCAATCTCATAAAGCCTGTGGTTTGCTACAAATGTAATCTACACATTAAATATAAAATATATCCAAATGGAGTATTGGGTAATTAAGCCGATGCTGGCAATTTTACAACATCATCCAATACCTGCTAAATTCTCCCCAATCAAAAAATGCCTTGTAAGCAATGCCAAAGTGGTATTGCAACTATCGTATATTTTAAAACCGAACATTTTTCTCATGAAAAAATTTTTACTTTTTGTTTGTTGTTGCATTACCGGGTTGGCTGTTAATGCACAGGCAGGCGGCTACCTGTTTTCACAACAATTAAGTACTTACACACCCATAAGCGGTAACGTCATTTTAAGGCATTGCGATAATAACACTGCAAGTTCTGACACAAGTTTATTGCTAACCTTGCCGCAGGCATTTACATTTAGCGGAGTGGCCTATAATCAAATAAGAGTAGGTAAAAATGGCTGGATGACTTTTGGCACAATAGATCCTTTACTCACTAATCCTAATTTTTATAAGTCAGCTTTAAACAATACCGAAGGGGCTCCAGGCGTAATACAACCCCTGTTTACTTCAGCTATATTAGGTTACCTGCCAGACTGTAATGCTATTTTACAAACAGCTTCTGTTGCAAATGAATATGTAATACAATGGACAGATGGAGAATACCGGGTAAGCCCCGGTGATAATAGTGGAAGTGTATATTTCAATAATATAGATTTTCAAGTACGGCTTAATTTTTCGGATAATAGTATTAAAATAGTTTACGGAAGATTTGAAAAATACTCTTGTTCACCACCCTATTTACAGCAATACTGTATTGGGGTAAGCATGGGTGTTGGTATAAGGAGCAACGGCACAGATAACATCCAGCACCTAAATTCCCGTAGCGTAAGCAGTAGTGGCGGAGGCGGTACTGCCCCTAACCCAATTCCATTTACACAAAGTGTGAGGGGCAGCGGTTGTTATGTATATGATGCCAGCAGTATTCCCATTGGCACAACTTTTACATGGGTGCCGGGCACATTATTTCCGCCAACAGCTTATAGCACCTCATCTATAGAAGCCACTACGGCCAACATTAAATGGACAACGGTAGCCACGGCCGACAGTTATGAATATGTGG
The DNA here is from genome assembly GCA_039796475.1 of Bacteroidota bacterium. Taxonomy (GTDB): domain Bacteria; phylum Bacteroidota; class Bacteroidia; order Chitinophagales; family Chitinophagaceae; genus Ferruginibacter. The sequence continues at coordinate 24,345 of JBDKJT010000033.1, forward strand.
TAAGAAAAGAAAGCAATTCGTTTTGGCCCGAAACAGGAACGATTGTAACAGATACATCCATCAATATTACCGGCTTACAACCTGATACGATTTATCAATTGGCGGTACGAAGCAGAAAAGGGGCCCAGGTATCTGCATGGCGTTACTTTGATGCTGTTTTTAAAACTCCCTGCACTACAGCAAGCCTGCCTTATGTGGCCGACTTTACTGATGCCACCTGTATGAAAGTAATAAGGGATAGCGCTACTTTAATAGGCTGGAGCAGCGGTAATTTGGTGAATGAATTTGACAATGCAGCAACGCCTGTTAGTAGCTGGATGTTTAGCAGGCGGCTGCCACTTAATGCAGGCACCACTTACCGGATTTATTTCAAATACGCTGGCAATACTTATGGTGGCCGAACGCTGGACAATAATTTAAAAGTGCAGAT
>JBDKJT010000034.1:0-2873 GCA_039796475.1 Bacteroidota bacterium
GTTAACGAACCCGAAGTAGAATACGGCTTTATCGGTAAACTCACCGACCTTAAATACACTTATCGCACCGATATAAAAGACCGCCATGCACTCGAACAAAACTTCCGCAGCAAGTTTGAAGCACTCAACCGGGTAAAACTTTCTAATGCAGAGTTTGCCCGGCTTCGGGATGATATTATTACTCCCGATGTTTTTCAGGCGTCTAAAATATTACGGCAGCGAAACACTTTCATACGGGAAGATGGCACACCGCTGCATTACTCTTTGGTAAATATTACCGACTGGTGTAAGAACGACTATGAAGTCATCAACCAGTTGCGGATGAATACCCAAAACAGCAGCCATCGCTATGATGTAATACTGCTGATTAATGGGGTGCCGGTTGTACAAATTGAATTAAAGAGCCTGCAAATAAGCACCCGCCGGGCCATGCAGCAAATAGTAGATTATAAAAACGACCCCGGCAATGGTTATACCAATTCGCTGCTGTGCTTTATGCAGTTGTTTATTGTAAGTAACCATGCCAGTACTTATTACTTTACCAATAACCGCAATCAGCATTTTAGCTTTAATGCCGATGAACAGTTTTTACCCGTGTATCAATGGGCGGCAGCGGATAATAAAAAGATTACACACCTGTATGATTTTGCCGATGCCTTTTTAGCCAAATGCACTTTAGGCGAAATGATAAGCCGCTACATGGTGCTGGTGGAAAATGAACAAAAGCTATTGGTAATGCGGCCTTACCAGATTTATGCAGTAAAAGCTATTGTAGATTGTATTCATCAAAACCGGGGCAATGGTTTTATCTGGCACACAACGGGCAGTGGTAAAACACTCACTTCTTTTAAAGCATCTACTTTATTAAAAGACAATCCCGATATTGAAAAATGTTTGTTTGTGGTAGACCGTAAAGACCTAGACCGGCAAACAAGAGAAGAGTTCAATAAATTTCAGGATGGTTGCGTGGAAGAGAACACCAACACAGAAACATTGGTAAGAAGAATGTTAAGTGATGATTATGCGGATAAAGTAATTGTTACCACCATTCAAAAACTGGGGCTGGCATTAGACCCAGCCCATAAAAAGAATTTTAAAGAACGGCTGCAGTCATTAAGCGATAAACGAATCGTTTTCATTTTTGATGAATGCCACCGCTCACAGTTTGGCGAAAACCATAAAGCCATTAAAGACTTTTTTCCCAGGGCACAGTTATTTGGTTTTACTGGTACCCCCATTTTTGAACAGAACGCCACTTCGCAAATAGTAGCGGGCAATGTGGCCACGCTGCAAACCACTAAAGATATTTTTCAGCAGCAATTGCATGCCTACACCATTACCCATGCCATTGAAGACAAAAATGTTTTACAATTCCACATTGATTATTTTAAACCGGAAGGGGAACATAAACCCAAACCCGGCGAAGGCATTGCCCAGCAAAAAGTGGCGGAAGCTATTTTAGCCAAGCATGATGCCGCTACCAACAACCGCCGCTTTAATGCTGTATTGGCCACCGGCTCTATTAACGAGGCTATTGCCATTTACAACCTCTTTAAAGACCTGCAAAAACAAAAGGCCGCACTGGACGAAACCTTCAACCCTTTAACGATTGCCTGTGTATTTTCTCCGCCGGTAATTCCGGGTAAGGAAGAGGAACAGGGCGGCGCTAAAAATGCAGCAGATATAAAACAAATACAGGAAGACCTGCCGCAGGAAAGTGCTGATAACAAAGTAAACCCCGAAGAAAAAAAGCTGGCCTTAAAAACCATCATTAACGATTATAACCAGCAGTTTGGCACCAACCACAGCATTGCTGAATTTGATAATTATTACAAAGATGTACAGCAGCGCATTAAAGACCATAAATACCCCAATGCCGATTACGCTGCTAAAAACAAAATTGATTTGGTGATTGTGGTGGATATGCTGCTCACCGGTTTTGACAGTAAATACCTGAATACACTCTATGTAGATAAGAACCTGAAATACCACGGACTGATACAGGCCTTTAGCCGTACCAACCGTATATTGAACGATACCAAACCTTACGGCAACATACTGGAGTTTAGGCAACAGAAAAATGCCGTGGATGAAGCCATTGGTTTATTTAGTGGCGAGCAGGGAGAAAAAGCAAGAGAAATATGGCTGGTGGAACCGGCGCCTGTGGTGATTGATAAATTTGAAAAAGCTGTAACAGCCCTTGCCAGCTTTATGCAGGCCAATGGGTTGCAAAATAAACCCGAAGAAGTAAACAACCTGAAAGGCGACACGGCCCGTACAGAATTTATTAATTATTTTAAAGAAGTACAGCGGTTAAAAACAAAGCTGGAGCAATACACTGATTTATCAACGGAGCAGGCCGGGCAGATAGAAACACTATTACCCAATGAGGCACACCGTTCTTTTAAAAGTGCTTACCTGGAAACCGCCAAACGCTTAAAAGAACTGCAGGATAAAAAAGGAGACGATGCCACCCCCGGCGTACAACAGCTGGATTTTGAATTTGTATTATTTGCCTCTGCCACTATTGACTATGATTATATAATGGCGCTGATTGCAAAAAGCACCCAGCAAAAGCCGGGTAAACAAAAAATGACCAAGGAGCAGATAATAAACCTGCTGGCCTCCGATGCTAAATTGCTGGAAGAACGGGATGATATAACCGATTATATAAACGGGCTGGATACCAGCAAAGGAAGAACCGTGCAGGAAATAGAAGAAGGGTATAAAACTTTTAAAGAAGAAAAGCATAACAAAGAGTTGGCCTTAATTGCCAATAAACACGGCATAACTACGGCTGCATTAAAAACATTTACCGAAGGTATTATTGCCCGGATGATTTTTGACGGCGAACAACTGAACGATTTATTAGC
>JBDKJT010000035.1:0-4978 GCA_039796475.1 Bacteroidota bacterium
ATTTTTTTCGCCGGTGGCGGAAAGTATGGCTGCCAGTAAATAAATCTGCGTAATATTTTGCCTGATTACCTGCACATGCAGCATTTCTTTATTCATTACATCCAGGCTTACATAAGGGCCGGTACCTTTTAGCAAATCGTTTTCTTCTCTTAAATCACTTGCAACAACATTGTTGTTACCATAAATTTTTCGAAGGGCCAGTGTTAACTCTACACCTATCTGACCGCTGGCACCTATTACCAATATCTTTTCTCTAATCATATGGGGTTTTTAAAAATAAATCTATGCTTGAAGTACATCATTGATACGAATGTACACAAGCGTTTTCAATTGCCCTAAATAGCTAATACAGTTTCATTAACCGGGCTACTTTATCTACATCTTCGGGTACATCTATACAATGGCTTTCGTATTGTGTGGGTACACATTTTATGGTAAAGCCATTTTGCAACCAGCGTAATTGCTCCAGCGATTCGGCCATTTCTAACGAAGAAACGGGCAAAGCTGTAATTTTTTCCAGTATATCCCTGCGGTAAGCATATAGCCCCACGTGCCGGTAATAACGGTAATGGCTGTGCCAATGCTTTTCATCCACGCCTTTAATATAGGGTATGGGCATACGGCTAAAGTAAAGTGCCTCATTTTGATGGTTGAGTATAATTTTTACTTCGCCTCTATCAAACAGCACTTCGTAGCTGTCTACAGCTATCATTTGGGTGGCCAGTTCTACAGTACCATCCTGCAAGGCTAGCGCTAATTCATCTATTTGTTCGGGATTAATAAATGGCTCGTCGCCTTGTATATTTATGAGATAGGTATAGGGCTCCGGCATTTGCTGCAATGCATCCCAGCAGCGGTCGGTACCGCTAGGATGGTGGCCTGCCGTCATCACCACCCTTCCCCCAAAACTTTGCACATGCTTAGCGATTCTTTCATCGTCGGTGGCTACCACCACTGCGGCAAGCTGTTTACTTTTACTCGCCTGCTCATACACCCTTTGCAACATGGTTTTTCCTTTAATATCAATTAAAGGCTTACCCGGAAAACGGGTGCTGGCATATCGTGCCGGAATAATACCTGCTATCATTTTTTATGCTTGTACAATTTCGTTTTTATCGGCGGTGTAATGTACTGTTTTAGCACTGTTTCTTTCTGAAAGGTATGCCTGGTACACATCACTAAAACGAGTGCGGTGATCCATTACCGAATAGTAGTTGTTACCCAGTGCCATCATTAACTCACATACCTCTCTTACTGCATAATTGCTGCCATCAAAACGGGTGATATAATCTGCCGCCCGGTTGTCTTTAGCATATTGTAATAACAAAGGATTGGCTGTACGGCCAACCATACACTTAATGGCTGCAAGCCTTGCTGCAGATAAATCGAGCACATCATCAAACACAAACAACACCTCTGCAGGTGAAAATCCATGCTGTTTGCAAAAGTGCAGTAAAGCGGTTTCTTTATTGGCCATTTTATAATAAACGGCATTAAAATGCTCCCGCTGGGCAAATGAAAATGCAAGCTGGTTATTTTCGCCGGTTATAATGGCGGTTAATGGTGCTTGCTTGTTTAACAGGTAATGGCTAAAACGCAGCATATTTACGCCCATTGAATCTACTTCGCTAAAGCCACTGTGCCCTTCTATATTTTTTTGGCCATTGTTAAACACGCCATCCCAATCAAACACCAGGGCTTTTATTTGCCGAAGCTTTTGTTTAAGCGTAAGGTAATTGGTAACAAACTCACCTTTAAAATAATGGTCGATTGATAGATTACCTTGCATATAGTATTGATATAAATAAAAAGATGGTTAAGCAATGTTGCAAATAAACTACACAAAAATAATGGATGCAAAAAAAAGCCATCAAAAAATGATGGCTTGTTTTTTTAGTTTGCTTCTAAATCTTGTATATCCAGCATCCCCACAGGCTTACCGTTATCGGTAACCATGATGGTATCTACATTTGTTTTCTTAAAAATAGCGGCGGCGTCATTTAGCAGCATATGGCTCTCGATACTTACGGGAGTTTTATACTCCAGGCTGCCGAGGGTTTTATCTAAAAATGCTGCCCCATCAGTTTGCAGGTGCCGTCTTAAATCGCCATCTGTAAACACCCCTTTTACCTGCAGGTTAGCATCGGCTACCACAATGGCGCCAAAGCCAAATTCTGTCATTTTTACAATCGCATCTTTTACATTGACGGAGGCATCTACCACAGGATTTACACCATTGATTGCTTCGCCAACCCTTACCGTCATCAATTTAGTATCTCTTAAAAACTGCTCGGTACCTAAGGTGGTAAAATGGTTTTCGGTTAATGATTTTAATATTTTTAACGGTACAGTAATGGTGTGTACGCCTAAGTTAAGGGCATTGCGTACATGCTCTGCATTACGTACCGAGCTAAACATAATTTTTGAATCGTAGCCGTAATGATCTACCGCATCTACACACTGTGCTACAAGGTCCAGCGCATCATGCCCCTGATCTTGCAGGCGGCCTACCAATGGGCAAACATAAGTGGCCCCGGCATGCATGGCCATATAAGCCTGCTGCAGGGTATATACCAGGTGTACATTTACCAGTAAGCCATCGTTACGCAGCATACGGCAAGCTTTTACACCTTCTAACGAAACGGGTATTTTAAAAACTGTTTTAGCCGGATCTAGCCCAAGGTTTAATTGGCGATGGGCTTCTTTTACCACATCTTCTGCTGTATTGCCAAGCGCTTCTATTTGTAATACCGGCACCATTTTGCTCAACTTTACAATCATGCCATCAATATCAGTAATACCCTCACGCTGCATAAAAGTTGGCGTGGTGGTTAATCCGTTTAAAAAGCCCAGTTTAAAACCTTCTTCTATCTCTTTAAGGTTTGCTGAATCCAGGTAAAGTTCCATATCTATTATTTTAATGTGCGACGAAAATAGTTATTAATTTGTGAATGGCGAGTACTGGCTTTTTATTTGACAACAAGTGCTGCTACTAATATACCCTTACCTGCATTACTGCTTTGTATTGCTTATGCCTGCCTGTACTTTACTTCTATTGCATGCAACTCCAGCAATGGTTTTACAAACTCTTCCAAATCGTATACTGATAACTGGCTGGCAGCATCGCATAGCGCATTGGTGGGGTCGGGATGTGTTTCTATAAAAATACCATCAACCCCGGCAGCTACACCTGCCCTGCTAAGCACCGGCAAAAACTCCCGGTTGCCCCCTTTGGCATCCGAACTGGGTATACCATACTTACGTACGCTGTGGGTAATATCAAAAACCACGGGGTATCCCAGGCGGCCCATATGATAAAAACTGCGTGGGTCTACCACCAGGTCGTTATACCCCATAGTAAAACCTCTTTCGGTAAGGATGATTTGATCGTTGCCGGAATCTATACATTTGCCCACCGGGTGTTTCATATTATCCGGCGCTAAAAACTGGCCATGTTTAATATTAATTACCCGGCCAGTTTTGGCAGCAGCCACCATCAGGCCCGTTTGCATACACAGGTAGGCTGGTATTTGCAGCACATCGCACACTTCTGCCACCGGTGCTGCCTGATCGGGATAATGAATATCTGTTAACAATGTAAAGCCAAATTGTTCTTTAATTTTAGAAAGTATTTTCATACCCTCTGCCAGGCCGGGACCATTGTAATACTTTAAACTGCTACGGTTATCTTTTGAAAAAGAAGATTTAAAAATGATGGGGATGTTAAGTTTGGCACTTACTTCTTTTAGCTTTTCGGCTGTTTTCATCATGATCGACTCTTCTTCGATTACACAGGGGCCAGAAATTAAAAACAGCTCATCGGCTCCACATTCAATATTGCCTACTTTTACTTTTTTTGCGCTCATGGTTAAAATCTTTTGTATAAATCTTTAATGGTTTCTAATGTAATTTTTGTTTGCCAATCGGGGCCAATGGCGTGATGCCACATATGTGATAAATTGTAAGCCACTTGCGCCATGGCGGTAATGGTTTCGTCGCTCCAGTTGTTGCTTAACCCTACCGGCAATGTTACCTGGTGCTTTACCAGCATCTGCTTTAATTCTTTTACCCCATCCGGATAAAAATCCTGGAGGTGCTGAAAAGCGAGGCAGTTGGCGTAACAATGTTTTAGATGCAAAATTTTTGATAACCCGTAACTAAGGGCATGACAAATGCCTACTTCGGAGTAAGTTAAACTAAGCCCACCCATCATGCTAGCCACCATTAGCTTATCGTCGTTTTCGGGGGTTTGGCCTGCTGTATCGCCAAGGTAAATATCACGGCATAGTTTAAGCGATTGCTCAGCATAGGCATGGCTAAAGGCATTATTTAAAATACCATTTTCGCTTTCGATGCAATGTATGTAAGTATCCATACCCGTATACAACCACTTATCGGTGGGTACAGAAGCGATTAATTCAGGATCTAATATCACCTGGTTAAAAACAGTCCAATCGCATTTTAAGCCCAGTTTTTTTTCGGGACCGGTAAGTACGGCCGTCATCGACACCTCGGCACCCGTACCAGAAATGGTAGGTACTCCAAGGTGATAGATGCCAGGTTTTTTTATGAGGTTTAAGCCCTGGTATAATACAGAGGACCCTTCGTTGGTAAACATCAAGGATACTGCTTTGGCAATATCCATAATACTTCCACCACCAATACCTACTACACCTGCCGGTAATCCTTTAGTGGCAAGCACTTGATCTCTTAATGCATCAATTTGGCTGGTAGTGGGCTCTTCAGGATCTACATCTATCAGTTTAACTATATCGTTGCTTTCGGCTGGTATTCTTTTCAACAAATCTTTACCGGCAAAATAATTATCTACCACAAACAAAAAGAACCCCTCGTTTTCATTTCTTTTTTCAGCCAATATACCGGCCATATTGTTAAAGCTACCCCGGCCAAAAACTACTTTATCAATGTTTTTAAAATTTTTATGTATCATATTTTTTAATGAAAAGATTGCTGACTG
>JBDKJT010000036.1:0-4884 GCA_039796475.1 Bacteroidota bacterium
CATCCAAAAAGTATGGAAAATAGGTACCGACTTTGAGTACAACTATCGCCAAAAAACCGACCAATTTGGTGCAGATGTAAATAACAGTATTTGGAATGCCATTGTAGAACGCACATTTAGACATGATGAGTTTACCGTATTTTTTACAGTAAGAGATATACTGAATCAAAACGTAGGCATCGACAGAACCCTTTATGGCAATACGCTACGGGAAGTACGCAACGAAAGACTACAGCGCTTTTGGCTATTGGGTTTTAGATGGGATTTTAAAAACCGCAGCGCAGGAGGCGACAAAAAATAACCAGCAAACACCTCAAAAAAAAAGTATCATGAAAAAAAATATTTGCCTGCTGGCACTTACCATATTACTGTCACAAGCTGCCAGCGCTCAACAACTATTTATAGAAAAAGCCACCGTAGAGTACGAAGTAAAAACTAATATCAAAAAGAAAATAGGCGACGGCACCTGGGCCGAAATGATGAAAGAAAATTTATCCACTTTTAGCACCGCCTACTTTCATCTAACATTTGCTAACAACAAAAGTATTTATAAGCTTAACCACTTTAACGAAAAAGAAAAAGTACCCGAGTGGATGAAAAGAGATGAAGAAGAAAGTGAATGGTATACCGACCATAGCACCGCTACTGTACAAACAAAAAAAATGGTAGTGGGTGCATCACTATACGTAAAAGACAGCCTGCCTGCTATTGAGTGGAAACTGGTAAATGAAAACATGAATATTGCAGGCTTTAACTGCCGCAAAGCCGTAGGTAAAATATTCGACAGTGTATATGTATTTGCATTTTACACCGAAGAAATACCCATCAGCAGCGGGCCCTGTAGTGTGGCAGGCTTACCCGGGCTGGTAATGGCCATGACAATACCACGCCTTTACACCTCATGGGTGGCCACCAAGGTTATGGTAAACGGTGTAAACGAATCTATCATAAAACCAGCAGAGGCAAAAAAAACCATGCTGCGTAAGGAATTTAGAGCCATGCTGCTCGAAAAAACAAAAGACAATGGCAACGACGAAGAAAGCAAACAATGGATAGACCAGTTTTTATGGAATGCACAATTATAATTATAACACGGTAAATTAATTGGGCCGGCAAAATGCCGGCCCAATTAATTTACCGTGTGCAAGCATATGCAAACACTCCCTAAGTTTTAAAAGATTAAAATGTTACAACTAATTGTGCTGCTTGCAATCTCTTGGTTGCTAATTTGGTTTTTTAATAAAGGAGATTTAGCAGTTTTAGGTTTAAAACCAACTAAAAGCAGGCTCAAATATTTCACCATTCTTTTTACTGCCTCTGCAATAATTGCTGCTACGGCTTTTGTATTGAGAATGTACTTTGCAAAGGAAGCATACGCCATATCTCAATCATTAACAACAAAGTCAGTTTTACTTGAAACCTGGTATCAGTTCAGAACAGTTTTGACAGAGGAATTACTTTGCCGGGGTGCTTTGCTATACATCCTCATTAAAAAAATTGGGCAAACAAAAGCACTTATTATTACATCATTCGTGTTTGCCGTATTGCACTGGATAAACGCAGGAGTTTGGGGTAATATACCGCAAATGACAATTGTTTTTATTTTCTCTTTTGCTATGGGGCTGCTGTTAGCGTACGCTTATGCAAGAACATTTTCATTATACCTTCCATTTGCAATTCATTATGGCTGGAATTTGATTCAAAACTATGTTTTTCCGGGAGCTCATCCAGGCAAACACATTTTTACATTGGTGACGCCCCCACCTGCTGTAACAATGTCGTACCTGGCTTTTTTTACAATGCTACTGCTTCCAAAAATATCTGTTCTAATTGTTAACTATCTAATTGTAAAAAGTCATAAACAGGTTGAAGTGCCGTAGTAAACAATGCCAGCAAACAACATGAAATTTTGTACAAGTTGGGCGGCATGCAAATTACAAACTTGCATAAAAGGTTGCTTGTAATACAACAATAAACAGCGCAAATAATAATCAATCAACAAGCGTTGATGTAAACAATATACACTTGTGCCATAGTATAAAAAATAGCTAACAAATATTTGCAGGCATGGATACTTAGTACCATCTGACAATACCATGCAAGCTTAACTTACGCAAAGCGCTTTTATAAAAAAAGGAGTTAATTATACACTACCATTATAAGCAGGATCAAAATCCACCATCCATTCAATACCATATTTATCTCTAAACATACCAAAGTACGATCCCCAGGGGCTGTCGGCAATAGGCATTTCAATTTCACCTCCTGCAGAAAGTCCGTTAAACAAAGTATCCGCCTCTTGTTTACTTTCGGCACTTATCGAAATTTTACTTCTGTTCTCCCGTTCATTTACCCTACCTAAAAATTCGGGAACATCATTACCCATTAACACGTTCACTTTTCCAATCGGCAAAGCAATGTACAAGATTTTGTTTTCATCTTTTTCATCTACCGGAAAATCAGGACTTGCCATGTCTTTAAGTCTAATAATTTTTGCAAACTCACCTCCAAAAATTGATTTATAAAATGTAAATGCTTCTTCAGCATTACCATTGAAGTTAATATGGGGATTAATTAGTGCCATAATTTTAAATTGATGTATTTAAAAATGCTTGCTTAATCAAACTTACTTTAAACTGGCGAAATTTATAAGATTTTTTATGCCTCAAAGTAAGTTTACATAGGCATCTTTTAGTAGCCATTAGCTGTAATAAATTTTTAAGCCTCATTAATACTCACCATATAATTTCTGCAAAAAAAACTGCCGGGCTACTCGTAACTGTGGCTTGTATTGTTTTCAGCCTATAGGCCGATGAGTTCAATTCAGCATACACACAGCATCTTTTAAAAAACAACTTGTTAACTATCAAAATAAAAATTAAACCAATGGGGAAAAAATAAAAAAACATACGTATTTTACATTGTCTTAACCGGCTGTCCCACCGATTAAAACCCTTAATTAATTTTCAATAAAATATTTTCTGGCTGCTATGCAGTCATAACATTGGCATTCAACAATATAATTGTTTGCCCTACTGTATAACAATACTTCTCCCTGTGGGTGAGGATAAGCGAAGCTTTGTAAAAAAATAAGTATGCCTGCTGCAAAATACAGCCTCGTACAACACAAAGGCGAGGCAAGAATAGCTGTACAATTTGCCCCCAACCAAGCACTTCTTCAGCAAGTAAAGCGAATAGCAGGCGCTACCTGGAGCAAAACAATGCATTGCTGGCATATACCCGATACCGATGCAAACAGGCTGCTTTGCAAACTGCCTTTATCCAAAAAAATAGTTGCCCCCGAAAAGGAGGCAGCTGTAAGTAAAACAGCCGCTCCTATAAGCCCGGCCATCATAAACCAGCCAGCACCAGGGCTTACAGCAACCTTGTGCGATGCCAACCAGCAGCATCTTAAAAATTTTATACAGATGCTGCACCTGAAAGCTTACAGCCCCAATACCCAGCGTACATACAGGGGAGAGTTTATTAGTTTTTTACAAACATTAAAAAATACGGATGCCGCCAGTTTAGACACAGCCCGGCTTAAAGATTACCTGCAATACTGCAGCATTCAACTAAAACTTAGCGAAAACACGATACATAGCAGGATTAATGCACTCAAATTTTTTTATGAGCAATGCCTGTACCGTGAAAAACTTTTTTGGGAGATACCACGGCCCAAAAAACCTTACCAATTACCCAAGCTGTTAAATGAAGATGAGCTGGCTCGTTTGTTTAATGCATTAACCAACAAAAAGCACAAAGCGATGCTTTTTACAGCTTATAGCGCCGGGTTGAGGGTAAGTGAAATTGTAAACTTAAAACTGGCCGACATTGATAGTAAGCGCATGCAAATATTAGTACAGCATGCCAAAGGAAAAAAAGACAGGTATGTAACCCTGAGCCCGGTACTGCTTGATATTTTAAGAGCCTACATTAAAACACAAAAAAAACCTCCCCAGCAATACCTCTTTGAGTCGGATTATAACCAAGGCCCCTATCCTATCCGTACGGTGCAGCAAATTTTTCAAATAGCCCGCCACAAGGCTCAAATAAAAAAAGACGTGGGCATACACAGTTTGCGGCATAGCTTTGCCACTCACCTGCTGGATAAAGGCACAGACATACGCTATATAAAAGACCTGTTAGGGCATTTTAATATAAAAACCACTGAGCGCTATTTACATGTAAGTAAACAAAAATTGGTAAATATTATAAGTCCACTAGATGAATTATGGCGCAGTGGAAATGTAGAATGGTAATTGATATAAAAGGATATATCATCAAAATATTTATACAAATATCACTAATAACAATACAAAATCGCCAGCTGCAAATATTTGATATTCAGTTGTTACCCAAATCCCAGAACTACGTACAATATCATATATTTGAGTGTTGTGTGCCATTTTAAAGCAACCCTCTAAACATTTAAGGGAATGAGAAAAGTAATTCTTATCATACTACTACTAACTCAGCAGGCAAGTTATAGTCAGACGAAAACTTACAAAGTAATAGGCAATGACTACATAAAATTAATTTATAGCACTCTTTACTTTTTTGAAAATTATAAAGACAGCTTAAAGGAAATATCATATAGCATTTATGACGATTCACTTATGAGAATGTGGGACGCCAAGGTTATTAAAACCATCGACGACTATGGACAATTTCCGCCATTAAAAGTAAACGAGTTAGACACCAACTTTAATTTATTCAATGACCTCAAAAACAAAGTATATCTATTAAACAGAAGTGATGCTAAAGATTGCTATTTCTTAAAAGACGAGAAAACACTGATAAGAAAAACCTTACACAAAAGCCATATTTGGCATCAGGTAGAATATGGAGAATTCAAAATTTACAAAGTTGATTTAGGTAACA
>JBDKJT010000037.1:0-3711 GCA_039796475.1 Bacteroidota bacterium
TATTGTATTTTATTTTGCGATTGTAGATGGATGATTGGTTGCTATTGATACCAAAATCATGGTTCATCGAAATATCGTATTTCTTTTCTTTCGATTTGCTAAGGTTGATACCAATCATGTGCGTAAGGTTGTCGGTTTTGTTTTTACTATCATTTATAAGATCAATAAATCTTGAATAGTTAAACTGGTAGCTGGCAAATAACTGCACATTTAATTTTTTTAGTTTTTTACCCATACCCATCCATGCATTGGCATTCATGTTGCCATTGGTATTTACAGGCTGGGTGAGGGTTTCGCCGGTTAAGGGATTTATTTTGGTATTATTGGTGATAGCATTATTGGTAAAGCCAATATTGGCAGATTGGTACGTCCACATTTCCTTTAAAAAATTGTAGGTATTGTGTGTGATACTAAAATTGTGTTTAAAGGATTGCTCAAGGTCGGGGTTGCCAATATACTGGCTAAGCGGATTGCTGTTGTTTCTTAATTGTTGCAGCTGGTTAATTTGTGGTTGTATGGTGCTGCCATTGTAATTAAAGTTAAAGTTGTGGTTAGGCTTGTAGCTGTAGTTAACACTGGCCGAGGGAAACAGGTTGGTATACCTGCGGTTGTAATTGGTATCAAGGGTAATATCTTTAAAATCAAAACGGGTAAAGCCAGCGGCGGTACCAAAGCTGTACCTGAATTTTTTGTTTTTGTAACTTATTTTCAATCCGGCTTTGTTGGTAACAATGTCTTGTTTAAAGTGATTGGTTAAGGAGTCTACCTGCTCATCGTATTTTCCGTTAGAGATGGTTTTGCCCAAAGTAACAAGGTCGTTATTGCCACCCAGCCATGATAGCTCGTAATTTACTTCCAACGAATATTTGGCTGATAAGGGCTCGGTGTATGCGGCCTTGGCCAGTAGTTTTTTATTTGAGTTTTCTGTTTCCTTTTTTTGATCGATGGTATCTATCCTGCCGATTTTATCCAGCGTATTTCTTGAAAAAAGAAAAGTGTTGCCGCTGGTATTACGCAGGTTAAAATCGGTGTTTACAGATAGGGTTCGCCTGTCTTTTTTAAACTTGTGTTTAAATATAATTGAGTTATTAAAAGTTGTTTTGTCGGTAGTATTGCTGGTACGGCTGATACGGGTATTGTTAAGCAACCCTGCGGCATCCCTGTTTTCTGAGGCAAGGTCTACAAGGTTATCGGAATGATACATGTTGAGCTTGGTGATAATTTTTAAAGAGTTAGCCGAATCTATCTTTACATCGTAGGTTAGGTTGTTTTTGATGTTGCGCTTGTCTGCAAATGTTTTTTCAATAGAGTTTTCGTTAAACACTTCGCTGTCTGACAGCTGAAATTGCGAAAACGTGGTTTTTACATTATCGTATTTTTGAGTGTTGTATTTGGGCGAAAAATTAAGGGTGTGTTTGTCATTCCATTTATTGCTGTATTGTAAACCGGTATTGAGGTTTTCAAAAAAACCGTTCCTTGTATCAATGTATGGTTCATCATCGCTGCCGTTGCCACCTTGTACCCAAAAAAAGCCGGCATCTTCATCCATATTCATACTAAAATTATCATCCTCTCCACCAAATTTTTGCTGCTCCTGCCAGTTTAATCCATTTTGGCCGGTATTACCTTGCAGCAGGTAGCCAGAAATTTTACGTTTGCCCTTAAAGGCATTTACCATAAAATTGTTATTGTACCGATTGTCTATTTTGTCTTGCAGCCCACCCGATACTTCGGCTTTTCCAAAATAGCCCTTCTTTTTATCCTCTTTTAATTTAAGGTTGATTGTTTTTTGTGTTTTACCATCATCAATGCCGGTAAACTCAGCCTGGTCGCTTTTTTTATCAAATACCTGCACTTCTTTTACAGCATCTGCCCGCAAGTTTTTAACAGCCATGCCGGGGTCATCGCCAAAAAATTCTTCTCCATCCACCAATACTTTTTGCACTGTTTCGCCCATGGCTTTTATCTGCCCGTTTTTGTCTACCTGTATGCCCGGTAGTTTTTTAAGCAGGTCTTCTACATTGGCATTGGGCCCCACTTTAAAGCTGTCTGCAGTGTATACTACTGTATCGCCTTTAATTTTTATAGGAGAGCCTGTTTTTACAATTACTTCCTGCAGCAGTTTGCTTTTGGGTATCAGCGATAGTTTATTAAGCTGCAGCCCGCTGCTGGCTACCACTACCTCGTCAAGGTAATCGCCAAATACAGGATGCGTAACCATTAAAATGTATTTGCCTGGCCTTACATTGCTTAGTGTAAAGCTGCCATTGGGTGCGGTACGGGCAAACTTATACAAAACCGAATCAACCGGTTTTAGTAAGGCCACCACAGCCTGCGGTATATCTTTTTTGTTGATGGTGTCAGTAACCATTCCGGTTACCTCCTGGCTTTTACTTTGATGGGTGATAAATATACCCGCCAGGAAAAAAATGAGTGCAATTTTTTTCATAAATCAGCGTAGTTTTTTTGGCTTTACTTTAATGGAATGGTGAAACTGAGTAATTAATTGATAACCCTATCAGTTGTATGCCTTAAATTTACGTTAAAACAAAACTGACCTTTTTTGTTCACTTACAGCGGGTGTTTTCCACCAATGGCAAACATGGTATTACAAGCAAGCTAAACAAACCCACATTATGCATAACACAGGCAAGCCAGCAACAAAAAAATACGAGGATGAGCATTTTATAGATACTGCCCTGCTGGTGTGGAATTACTCGTTGTTAACGGATGAGGTTATACGCAATTACCAGGCCGGCACATTGTACAATGCCTACGAGTATTTTGGCAGCCATCCCGCCAGCGTACTGGGTACCGAAGGTTATTACTTTGCAGTATGGGCGCCCAATGCTACCCGGGTAACTGTGGTAGGTAATTTTAATAATTGGCAAACCGAATCACATTTATTACATGTACGGTTAGATAATTCGGGTATATGGGAGGGGTTTATACCAGGGTTTAAAAAAGGAGAGGTATATAAATACCATATTACAGGTTACAAAGGAGTAGAGGTAGATAAGGGAGACCCCTTTGCTAATTTTTGGGAAAAACGGCCCGATACTGCATCCATTACCTGGGATATTGCGTATACATGGGATGATGCAGATTGGATGAAACAACGCATAAAAAGCAATGCCCTGGATGCACCCTGGAGTATTTACGAAGTGCATTTGGCCAGCTGGATGCGGCCCGAAAAAAATAATGAAGAAGTATACAATAGCTACCAGCAGATTACCGAAAGGCTGGTGCCTTACGTTGCACAAATGGGCTTTACTCATGTAGAGCTAATGCCGGTAATGGAGCACCCGTTTGATGGCAGCTGGGGCTACCAGGGTACGGGCTTTTTTGCACCCACTTCCCGGTTTGGTGCGCCACAAGATTTTATGGATATGGTGGCTGCATTTCATGCGGCTGGTATTGGGGTGGTACTCGATTGGGTGCCATCGCATTTTCCGTACGATGCCCACGGCCTGTTTATGTTTGATGGTACACATACCTACGAGTATGCCGATATGCGTAAAGGATATCACCCCGATTGGAATAGTTATATTTTTAATTACAGCAGGGGTGAGGTAAAATCTTTTTTAATCAGCAGTGCAAGGTTTTGGTTAGATAAATTTCATATTGATGGTATACGGGTAGATGCTGTAAGCTCTATGTTACGGCTAGATTACTCAAGAAACGAAGGCCAGTGGGAGCCCAACGCTTTTG
>JBDKJT010000038.1:0-12379 GCA_039796475.1 Bacteroidota bacterium
ATTGTAATAGAAAAAGATAAGTACTATGATTTAAAAGTGGAGTTTTATGAGCCGGCCGGCAATGCCCGTATTAAACTGGTGTGGGATGCTGGTATAGACAGCAGCTGGCAGCAGCAACTAAACGAAGCTGTAGCTACGGCCCGTAAGGCAGCGGTAGCCATTATTGCCGCAGGTATACATGAGGGCGAGTTTCAGGATAGGGCCAACCTGTCGCTGCCAGGTCACCAGCAGGCCTTAATAAATGCAGTAGCGGCCACCGGCACACCGGTGGTGGTGGTGCTAACAGGTGGCAGTGCCATTACCATGGGCAGCTGGATAAACAATGTAGCTGCGGTGCTGCATGCCTGGTATCCAGGCGAAGAGGGTGGCCATGCCGTGGCCAATGTATTGTTTGGCCGATACAACCCCGCCGGCAGGTTACCCATTACTTTTCCGCAGCAAGAGGGGCAATTGCCGCTTGTGTACAATCACCTGCCCACGGGCCGGGGTGATGATTATTATGATTTGAGCGGCCTGCCGCAGTTTCCGTTTGGCTACGGCCTTAGTTATACCCAGTTTAGTTATCAACAAATGCGGCTAAGCAAAACTGTTATGGCCCCCACCGACAGCACCGTGGTTACCTGCCAGGTAACCAATACCGGCAACATGGCAGGAGACGAAGTGGTGCAACTGTATATACGGGATATACTGGCATCGGTAGCCCGGCCCGTACTGGAGCTAAAAGATTTTAAAAGAATACATCTTTTACCCGGGCAAACTACCCAAGTATCGTTTACCATTAGCCCAGCCATGCTTACCATGCTTAACCAGCAATTGCTACCAGTGATAGAGCCTGGCGATTTCAGGATTATGATTGGCAGCTCCAGCAGGGATTTACAATTAAAAGGTACGCTTACCATAAAGGAATAATAACCGCCGTAAGCAACACCTTACTATCTGGCTCAAATATTTTAAACCACCACCTGCCTGCTGCCTACTGTGCTTTATGGGCTTCCATATCAATTTCAATCAACAGGCCATCTACCGCCAGCCCTTTTACTTACAGCCAGGTACCGGTTGCAAACTGTTTAGTATAAATGCTATTGCGATACCCTGAAACGTTGATAAAATCTTTCATATTGGTGTTATACACATTTTCTACCACTACATCATCAAATGTATAACCGTAATACTGCAATATTTTTTGCAAATCTGCATAGCAGTTTTTCATTTGTTGCTCCATATTACCCGGTGCCACAATAATACCCGAATGGTTCATGCTAACTGCACCAGGTATTTTAAGATCAATCCCAATTTTAACCACATGGCTGTAGCCATAGCTTTTCTCTAATTGTGGGCGCAGGTTAAAATACACTGGTTGTTCCTTAGCCCCTGCTTTGGGTGCCGAAGCTTCTGCAGGGGCTGCACTATTACAACCAAATACTACTGCCAGCGATGCACAAAGCATACAGGTAAAAAAACTTTTCCTTGTTATTAATGCATTGTTTAAGGATGAAATAAAAGGGCAATTTACAACTGGTAAAAAGCAGTTATTAAAGGGAGCAGGATGCTGTGTATTAAAGCTGTTTTAACCATAAGTTTTAAATACAAATGTTGCATATTCTATCAACCTTATGGTTAATTTTACCGGGTATGCCTGGCTACTTTGCCAAATAATTAATTTGCTATTTAATGAGCGCTCGTTTAATAACCAGGCACAACATTCAAAATTTTATGCAAGTAAAAAAATTGTTTACCGCACTGGCATGTTGCTTTTACAGCATGCATGCTTCAGCACAAACTACCACGGCCGTACCCAGCCAGCAGCAATTGGCCTGGCATGAGCTGGAGTATTACTGGTTTATACATTTTGGCCCCAATACTTTTACCAATAAAGAGTGGGGGCATGGAGATGAGCCTGCCGATGCCTTTAACCCCACCGCAATGGATTGCCGGCAGTGGGCACGTATTGCCCGGCAAAGTGGCGCCAAAGGCATTATCATTACAGCCAAGCATCATGATGGATTTTCGCTGTGGCCCAGCCAATACTCTGCCCATACCGTACGCCAAAGCAAATGGCTGGATGGCAAGGGTGATGTATTAAAACAATTGCAACAGGCCTGTAAAGAATATGGCTTACTGTTTGGCGTATACCTTTCTCCATGGGATCGCAATCATCCGCAATATGGCACGCCTGCCTATAACCAGGTATACATAAATACTATGCAGGAGCTGGTTAAAAACTACGGGCCATTTTTTGAGTTTTGGTGGGATGGCGCCAATGGCGAAGGGCCGGGCGGCAAAAAACAGGTGTACGATTTTGCTGCATTTGAGCAAACCATCCGAAGCATTGCCCCCAACACAGTAGTATTTAGCGATATTGGCCCAGATATACGTTGGGTGGGCAACGAAAAAGGCATTGCCGGCACCAGCAACTGGAACTACCTTGATACTGCTGGTTTTAAAAGAGGGGAGGGAGCGCCACCCAACGATACCCTTAACCAGGGTAATATCAATGGCAAACATTGGATACCGGCTGAGTGCGATGTAAGCATACGCCCCGGATGGTTTTACCATGCAGAAGAAGATACATTGGTAAAATCGCCACAAACACTTTTTCAATTATACTTAAAATCGGTAGGGCGTGGCGCCAACCTTTTGCTAAATATACCACCCGACAGGCGGGGGCTGATACACAGTGCCGATAGTGCAGCACTGGTGGGTTTTGAAAAATTAAGAAGAGAAAGTTTTAGCAACAACTTTGCCCTGCAGTGCAAGCCCATGTTACACAGTAACAATACCAGTACCACAGCGCCTGCTTTAACTGATGGCAACCTGCAAACCAGTGTAACCATGAGCCATTATCCCCGGCAATATTGCCAGCTTAACTTTGCAAAGCCAATGCCTGTAAACTGTGTAAGCCTTAGCGAAGCAATAGCCGGTGGCCAGCAGGTAATACAAGGCAAGCTATTGCTGCTATCACAAAATAAAACCATAAAAGAAATACCTTTTACTACCATTGGCCGTAAAAGAATATTAACTTTTGGTACACAAAACATTACCGCCCTGCGGTTAGTTATAACCAGCGCCAAAGCAACACCCGTTATTAGCGAGGTAGCAGCCTATCATATAAATGATCAACTTACAGAACAATGATTAACAGTAAGGCCAGCATTAAAAATTTACATAAATTACACCGGCTGCAATAAATGGTTTAGGGCAGCGGTTGAACAAAAAACCAATTTCTAACACATACAAAAAAACCAACACAATGAAGATGTTTAAAACATTGCTTGCAGGGATGCTGCTTTTATTATGTACCAGCACAAATGCTCAAACTACTGCTGATTATTTTGCAGGCAAATGGGATGTATTGCTAAAAGGAATTCCGCAGGGGGATACACACCTCATTTTTTTATTAGACAAAAAAGATAGCAGCATGACAGGCGTGGTGCAGGATACCGCTGGTGCTCAAGTGGCCGTTATTGATAAAATTGAACTTACAGAAACCAGCATTACCCTTTATTTTACTGCACAAGGGTACGATGTAAGTTTGCTGTTAACCAAAAAAGATGACGACCATGTAACCGGCAGTTTGATGAATATGTTTGATGCTGAAGGTGAGCGGGTAAAAGTTGCCAAATAATTAGTACAGCTAATTGATACAAAAAGGCTCCACAACGGAGCCTTTTTGTATGATACCAACCGC
Organism: Bacteroidota bacterium; assembly: GCA_039796475.1. Classification (GTDB taxonomy): domain Bacteria; phylum Bacteroidota; class Bacteroidia; order Chitinophagales; family Chitinophagaceae; genus Ferruginibacter. The sequence continues at coordinate 3,689 of JBDKJT010000038.1, forward strand.
TAAGGTTGATTAATATTTTTTTAATGTATCTGCAAACGCATTAAAATCCCTGAAAACTGCATCCCACCGGCTTATCCCAAACTCGTAATCCCATGGCTCAATATAACGGGCTCTTAATTGCCTGGCCTGCTCAAACACTTTTGCATAATCCCCGCCGGGAAAACTAGCCGTATTATCCGACCGGTCAATTACCTGGCAATAAATATCGCCACTAAAGTTTTTTAATACCGTAAGCAGCTGTGGCTGATAAGTAGTATTACCCGATATCCACCACATGGCTGCACCAACCCGGTGATTTAAATTACCGTCGTTCCATAATTCGTTGAGAATGGTGGCGGCAGGTGTGGCATTGTTAAACAGTTCATGTACTTCAAAAGCCAGCGCTTTTTTAGAAAATGCGGTGGCAAACCGTCGGGCATTTTGCAAAGAAGCATCTATCCATTTAGTTTGTGTATACCCGGCTGCCTCAAAAGCAGCCTGGTTAAAACCGTTTAAATGCCCCTCCACTCCATTGGCCGTCATTTGGGGAATATATACCAGCATTAATGAAGTATCTGCCGCAAAATGTGCAGCTAATTCATCAGCCAATTTACCCAGATAATTCAGTACAGTATTATCCCAAATTAAAGGCAATTGATAAGGCTGCCCTCTAAAATTATAGGTATAGTAAGGCGCTTTTTTTTGAGCAATCAACCAATCGGGGCTGCCGATACCACCTGCCAGTATAGAAAGTGAATATTTTTTTCCTTTGGCCTTTATGGCTGCCACCTGATTATCGAGGGTGGTAAAATTAAATTGACCTTCGGTGGTTTCAATATCTTTCCAAAATGCCCTGATTAATACGCCTCTTGTTTCAGTGTGCTGCAACACCGCTGTGGTAGTACTACCGGCACTGGCAAAAACACCGCCGGGCTTGGGTATGCTGGCAACAGCCGATGGTACAACAACAGGTGTAGCAACCTCTTTTTTAGCACATGAAACAAAACAACTTCCTGCCAGCAGGCAGGTATATAAATGTTTAACTGTCATACTACCAATTTTGGGTTTGATAAAGGATTGAACGAAAAGTTTAAATTACAATAAACCGTATTGATATTTTCCTTTACATACCTAACGGATAGATGCAGCCGAAATTATTTAGCCTTCACCGTTATTATTACACGCTGGTAGCTGGCAAGGGTGGGAGTGCCGTTATCAACAGCTTCGGCAATAATGTGTATGGTTTGGCCTGCCGCCGCATCTGCAGGCACCTGTATTTTTACCACAGTGCTGGCAGGGCTGATAATATTAACCTTGCCTGTATAGCTGCCGGCAGGCATTTGCCACCAATTGATGCTTACAGCATTGCCATCTGCATCGGTAAGCACAGCATTTAGCCGGATGGTTTCACCTGCGGCAGCCAACACGTGTAAGGGGCCCTGTATACTTATTACCGGCGCATGATTGGCATTGGCAAACCGGGGCGTTACCGACCAAAGTAGCCGGGCGGCAAAATCCTGTTGTGCCTGCGGAAAAAAATCAGGGAATACTATTGTACCCTCCTGTTTGTTTTGCTGGCTGTTAATTGTACTAAGCACAGCAGCCATTGCCGCAGCGCTGGTATCGGCAGTACTGCCATCAGTTGCTGGTAAGGTAAAATTAATTGCCTGCTTACTACCTGCGCCCCGGCCACCCCAGCCACCATATGCTGCCGACTCATAAGCCCGTAATCCATTGCCCAGCATATTCATAAACGTGTGGTTATCGCCTTCGCCCAGCCAAGATCCTTTTGGTTGTACCGGCATCCACACCACATAGCCCATCCGCCGCAGTTCATCATCTGTTTTTCCGGCTATACCAAAATAGTCCAGCTTATCGCCTGGCACCATTTGTTTTCCATCGCCCCATACCCGGTACAAACTACCCAGCGGGCCCTTGTTATGCACATTTGCCTGCATCCACGAGGCTGTTAAATAAGCGGCATTGGCTGCTTTGGCGCCTAACTGGGCACCGTATCCATAATTGGGGCCACCGGCAAACTGCCTGTACTCAATACCCGGCCAGTGGGGCCGTATGTACAAGGCATAGGTATCATCCTGGTCGCCGGATGGCAGCAACACTACCTTGCTATAAATTTTTTGTTGCAGGGCTTGCCATCCACTGCTATGCTGGTATTGCTCCTCAATAGACTTTAATGCACGGGCAATGGTGCTTTGCCCTCCCCAGGCAGTTATAAATAATGGGCCCGGTTTATCATCCAGTATTAATGAACGGATAAGATCCGACCCTGGCGTATTAACAGCCATTTCTCCATCAAATTCAATATTACCATACCGGATTACATTTTTTAAGGTGGCTGGGGCAGGGTAGCCTGTATGGTGTACTTTTAAATTGGGGTATACCTTTTCGTAAGCCGCAACCGCATCATGAATAAAGCGCTCGTCTTTTGCCCATCGCCACGAGCTGCAAGGGCAGGTATCTAATCCAAACCGGGCATACTCCCTATTGGGTACAAACCATTTTGTTCCTTTACCATTGCCCTTCCAATGATAGCCGCTGCTGGCATATACCAGCCCTTCAAAAGTAAGGTCGCTGCTGTAAAGCAGCAAACGAATCAGCGAATTATTATCATCCAGCTCAGGGTCGGCAGTTATTACAATTCGTGGCTTGACCACTTGCTGTGCCATGGGCTTTTGCACAAAAAAACAAAGCAGCAGTGCCGTAACACAAAACCTGGCGGAAAAGTAACCTGTTGTTAGATGCATGGTAATGGTATCTAAGTTTATAATAAATAAATGAGGTGAATAGTTTGCAACGGGCAAAAAAGCATGCCCCTGACCGTTGCTAAATGTATCTAAAAAAATGGTAACCTAAGCAATAAAGGCTGGTTGCAACGCAGCTACATTTGGCTGCTATCAAATAATCCATCAAAAACGCCATTCACTCCTGGCTAAAATGCCAGTTAATAAATTTATTGGATGCACACATGCCCGGCAAAAAACTCAAAATAGTAGCTTATCTTACAAACAAAATAAACCCGGCTGTAACAAAATGAAAAGTAGGCATCTAAGCGATAACGTAGATTGGAAAAAAGTATGGAGTATTAATAATTTGTTGCTTATTTTATTTGGCACCAGCCTGGCCGTACTGGCCATGAAGGGGTTTATGATACCTAACAGATTTATGGATGGAGGTATCACGGGCATCTCGATACTACTGCACGAAATTTTTCATATCAACATCAGTTTTTTGGTGATTATCCTGAATATGCTGTTTATATATTTAGGCTATAAGCGGATTGGAAAAACCTTTGCTGTACAAACCAGTATTGCCGTGTTATTGCTTTCAATCGGGTTGCTTTTTGTAGACATTAACCCCATCACCCACGATAAATTACTAATCGCCATTTTTGGCGGCATACTTATTGGCACAGGCGTGGGCCTGGTAATACGGGGTGGGGGCGTTATTGACGGCGCCGAAGTAATTGCCGTATTTACCGAACGAAAAACAGGCTTTTCTAACAGCGAAATTATTTTGCTTATCAACACCCTCATTTTTGCCATTGCCGCCATTAAGTTTGGTATTGAAACCGCCATGTACTCCATCATCACCTATTTTACCGCCACCCGTGCCATTAATTATGTGGTAGATGGTATTGAAGAGTATACTGCCATGAACATCATTTCCTCCCAACCGGAAGAAATAAAAAATTTACTGGTAAACGAATTAGGCAAGGGAATTACCGTGTATAAAGGCGAAAGAGGTTACCTGCCCGGAAGCTTTGAAGTAAAAACCGATACAGATATTATCGTTACCATTGTAACCCGGCTCGAAATAAAACAATTGCATGATGCCTTAACAGCTATTGACCCTAAAGCATTTATTTATGTACAAAGTATTAAAGAGGCAGCAGGCGGCATATTAAAACATAAAGCCCATGCCAAATAAACAACTTTGTTATTTGCTTAAATAAAATACTGCAGCCCATTTGCATAATTTTTTTGCTGGCTGCCTGCAACGATACACCCGCTAATCCAATCCTTAACTAAAGCTACCGGTAAATACAGGCGTGCTGTATATATATAACTTGCCTGTGTTGATGTGCCAATGCAATGATTGCCTTTGTGCCGATGGCTTTGCTGCTTAATTACTGCTATTGTAACATCCATCCAAACAGCCTCAAACACCTAAAAATGAAACTATCCAAGCAAACAGAAACGGCTATTCTGCAAGCCTACTGTACATTTTGGGCGGCCAATCTTTCTGGCAATATGAAGGTATTTGGCTCCTACTTATTAGATGATTTTAGCATTTTTGGATCTGCAAATGGAGAGGTATTTCTTAATAAAAAAGATGCCATTAAATTTTATACCGCTACTGCGGCACAAATGAAGGGTAAGGCACAGCTACGTAACCGGAATATTGCAGTGCAACCGTTATACAAAGATGCAGCCATTGTACATGAACAAAGCGACCTGTATTTACTCATAGACAACAATTGGACAAATTATGGCCATGCCAGGATATCCTGTGTATTAAAATTGGTGAACAACCAATGGAAAGCGGTACACCAGCATGCATCCTTCCCTGATTACCGTACAGAAGCAGGCGAGCAGGTAGCCACCCAAAAAATAAAAACCGAAAACCTGCAACTGAGGGAAGCTGTAAAAAGAAGAACCGCTGAACTGGAATTAAAAAACAAGGAGCTGGAAATTGACAGCGCCCTTGAAAAAGTAAGAACGGTTGCCATGGGCATGAAGGAAGCAACTGACATGCTAAAAATTTGTAAAACAATTGCAAAAGAATTAGCTAAACTGGGCCTTAACGAAATACGCAATATACAAACGGCCATCATCAATGAGGCCAAAGGCACTTATATGAATTATGAGTTTTATGCAAAGCATGATAAACGCCTGGCCACCGAAATTTCTTATATCAACCATCCCATGTCGAGAGCATTTGTAAAAAAAATGCTGAGCGGCCCCAATGTATTGTTTCAACGAAGCCTAAAAGAACAAAAAGTAAAAGACTGGTATGCTTTTCAAAAAAAAACCAACCAGTTTGCAGACTCCTATCTTGCCAAAGCCAGTTCGTTAAATTATTACTGGTACTCCCTTGGCCCCGTGGCACTGGGCATTTCTGCCTACGAGCCACTAACAAAAGAGCAGGCAGCATTGTTTTTGCGGTTTTCAAAAGTGTTTCAATTGTCGTACCGTCGTTACCTGGATATTGAAAAAGCAACCGCACAAGCAAGGGAGGCAAGGATTGAAACCACGCTGGAAAGAATAAGGGCAGCATCTATGGCCATGAAAAAATCTGAAGATATGATGAGTGTGGCAAAAATTATGTTTAAAGAATTAAAAGCACTTGGTTTTGATAATATCCGCAATACACAAATAGCCATCGAAGACAAACAAACCAAACTGTATTATGGTGTAGACTGCTCGGAAGGCAACGCCAATATCATAAAAGACCTTCCCTATAATTCCTCTCCGCTTTTCAAGGAAATTATTAACGAAATAAAAAAATCAAATACCGCATTTTATCAAAAAGAATTAAGTGGGGCAGGGTTTAAAAAATGGAAGCAGTGGCGTATAAAAATTGGATTGGTTGAAGAGCCAAAACTAGATTTGGTAAACAGTATTTGTTTTTACCTGCACTCGCTGGGTACGGGTATTATCGGTATATCTACCTACAACCCTGTAACCGACGCACAGCTGCAAATATTAAAACGCTGCCGCAATGTTTTTGAGCTATCCTACCGCCGTTTTACCGATATCCAAAAAGCAGAAGCACAGGCGAGGGAGGGGCAAATACAACTGGCGCTGGAAAGAGTAAGAAGCCGCAGCATAGCCATGCAAAAAAGTGCTGAACTTAAAGAAGTAATCCAAATTGTGTATGATCAATTTGTACAGTTAAAAATTCCCATTGAACATACCGGCTTTGTATTAGATTATAAAAACAGGAATGATTACAACATCTGGATAGCAGATAAACTTGGCAGCCCATCCAATATAACCATTCCGTATTTTGATTGCATCTATTACAATCAATTTAATAACGCAAAAAAGAAGAAGCTGGATTTTTTTGCTGTAAATCTTTCCCTGAAAGAAAAAAATACCTTCTACCGCAGCCTGTATAAATATTTGCCCGGTTTTCCGCAAGCATCAAAAAAAATAATTAATCAGCAACCGGCATTAACCATATCAACAGTGTTGCTGCAAAACATTTCGCTGTATATAGAAAATTTTTCGGGCATACCTTTTACCGATGAAGCCAACAGCATTTTAATGCGTTTTGCAAAAGTGTTTGAGCAAGCGTACACCCGATTTTTAGATTTACAAAAAGCAGAAACACAAGCCAAAGAAGCACAGATAGAAACTGCACTGGAAAAAGTACGCAGCAGAACCATGGCCATGCAAAACAGTAACGAATTACAGCAAACTGCCGCCGTTCTTTTCCAGGAGTTTAAAAAGTTGGGTACCGAAAATATTTACCAGGTTACCATTGGCATATACAATGAACAAGAAAGACTGATTGACTTTAGGGTAACCAATTGGGCTGATGATGGGGCACAGGAAAACCGCAGCTTTCGCTTAAGCATGGATGAACCAACTGTATTAAATCCTGCTATAAAAGCCTGGAAAGCCAACAAAAAATCGTTTGTAATTGACCTTACCGGAAAAGCATTAGATGGATGGCTTAATTACCGTAACAAAATCAGTGGCATTACTAAAATGAGTACAGATACCAGTGGGCGCCGGGTTATTTCTGTTGCTTATTTTTCAAAAGGGCATCTCTCCTTATCATCACCCTTGCCATTAGCCGAAGAAACGATTAAAATACTGGAGCGTTTTGCATCTGTATTTGATGGCACCTATACCCGTTTTTTAGATTTAGAAAAAGCCGAGGCACAGGCAAGGGAAGCACATATAGAAGCTGCACTGGAAAAAGTGAGAAGCCGCACGCTGGCTATGCAATCGAGTAATGAATTATCTGGCACGGCCGCCGTTTTGTTTCAGCAGTTAATTGCACTTGGCATTGCGCCCAACCGCTTATACATTATCCTTATGAAAGAAGATAATGCAGATATGGAAGCCTGGGTAACTGACGAAGATGGCAGTAAAGTAAGCATGGGCTTTACCGGCAATTATCAAAAAAATGCATCCCTAAAAAAAATGTATGATGGCTGGTTGCAACACAGCAAAAGCCTGGTGATAGATATGCAGGGTGATGAGTTGAAACAATATTTTAATTACCTGCACAACCAATTAAAAGTGCCGTTTATAGGCGGACTGGAGCAAAAACGAAGAATACAGCATATTGCTTACTTCAGCCACGGGTTAATTGGGATGGCTTCGCCCGATGAACAACCCGCCGAAACACTGCAGCTGTTAGAGAGATTTGCAGCCGTGTTCAACCTAACTTTTACCCGTTTTAACGATTTAAAAATTGCTGAAGCCCACGCACTGCAAGCCGAGCAAGATTTAATTGCCATTAAAGATGCTAAACAAAAAGCAGAAGCAGCACTAACCGAACTACAAGCCACCCAACAGCAGCTTATCCAATCCGAAAAAATGGCCAGCCTGGGTGAGCTTACCGCAGGCATTGCCCATGAAATACAAAACCCATTAAACTTTGTAAACAATTTTAGCGAAGTAAGTAAAGAGTTGTTGCAAGAAATGAGCGCCGCCCTGGCAAATGGCGATACTGCAGATGCCAATGATATCATGAATGATGTGATACAAAACCTCGAAAAAATTAACCAGCATGGTAAAAGGGCGGATGGCATTGTAAAAGGCATGCTGCAGCACAGCAGAAGCAGCAGTGGCCAAAAAGAACTCACAGACATTAATGCCCTGTGCGATGAATATTTACGCCTGGCATATCATGGCCTGCGGGCAAAAGACAAAAGTTTTAATGCCAAATTTGAAACCAGCTTTGATGATACAGTAGGCAAATTAAAGGTAATACCACAGGAGTTGGGCCGGGTAATACTCAATCTCATCAACAATGCCTTTTATGCCGTAAGTGAACGAAAAAAATTAAATGAGCCGGGGTATGAACCAACCGTAACCGTAAGCACAGTAAAACAACCCGGATCAATATGCATCATGGTAAAAGATAATGGCACCGGCATGCCGCCACAGGTGGTAAACAAAATTTTTCAACCCTTTTTTACCACCAAGCCTACCGGGCAAGGCACAGGGTTAGGGTTGAGCCTGAGTTATGATATTATTACCAAAGGACATGGAGGAGAACTAAAGGTGGATACGAAAGAAGGAGCAGGCGCTGCGTTTATCATTTTATTAACAGTAAATAGTTAACAATAAAAGTGGCGAAGCAGGTAGAACATTATCAAAACTTGCATCAAAAAAAAACAATAAAATGATAACAGGTAAACCTTTTATCGCAGGCAACACATAAAAGAATTTAAAATGATGAATTGCTTTTTAAAAACGATTACCCCGTTATTGCTTATAGCCTTTACCTACAATACTACGCTTGGCCAGCAAAGCCGGGTAGACTCTGCCATTGCCCTGCTCAATAAAAGCAATACAACAAATGGCCTTGATACCGTTTCGTTTTATGCCGCCAGGCAATTAATTGGCACAGCCATATTATCCGATGCTCAAATAAACCAGTTAGAAAAAGCCGCTGAGCAATTTAAAAAAGCTAACGACGAAGACCTTTGCTATGCCATTAAATATT
>JBDKJT010000039.1:0-38102 GCA_039796475.1 Bacteroidota bacterium
TTTACCAATACCTTGGCTGATTGTTCGTCAAGCTTTTTATACCAATTGATGGCTTCAAAATATGTAGCTGTTTCTTTACCGCCAGACAGTTCAAAGCGGCACTGCTGGCCCTGCACAACAAGTATTGACGGCAACAAAAAAACGCCTAAAATAATTTGTTTCATGGATGCTATTTTTTTACAAACTACATTATTTAACCTCAGCTCCGAAAAAATATTTGATGCTTATCAGGGCCCGGCAACTATTTATTTTAAATCAATATTTATAAACAGTACAATACTTGCCAGCCTTTTCTTGCTTGTATACATACCGCATAAGCAATGTGGATTAACAATTAAATGGGCATAGAAAAAAACAGCAGCTGTTTTTATGAAAAAAAACAACCTGCTACATCTATCCTTACCTGTATCACCCGGCAGTATATGCTGCCGGTAAATTGTATCTTGTAATTAAATTGTAGAAAATGATTTTAAAAAAAGGGTGGTTGCTGGTACTAGTAGCAACAGTAAATGTATCAATCAGCATGGCACAGCAAGCAAATAACTATCCCACGCAGTGGAAAAAAATTGCAGGTTACGAAAAAAAAGGGCTCACCAAATCGGCATTACAAGCAGTAACCAGCTTGTACCAACAAGCACTAAAAGACAACAATACTGCACAGCAAGTAAAAAGCATTGTTTACCAGTTAAAATACAGGCGCAGCACACAGGAGGAGCCAGCAATTGACGGGGTAATGTTTTTAGATGGCATTATCAAAAAATCAAAGGCCCCGGTTATAAATATTTTACAAAGCATACAAGCCACCCTGTTATGGGAGTACCTGCAGCAAAACAGGTGGAGGCTGTATGGCAGAACCAACCTGGATAATGAGCGGAACGATGATATTAGCACATGGGGTTTAAAAAAATTATACAGCAGCATTACTCAATTATACCAGGCATCGCTGGATGTAAAAACCCTGCCGCTGCTGCAACGTACCGGGCTAAATGTATATGAAGCTATTTTATTAAAGGGAGAAAACACCCGGCACCTGCGCCCTACCCTGTACGATTTACTTGCCCACCGGGCCCTGCTTTATTTTACTACCGGCGAAAACGATTTAACGCAGGCCGCTAACCAATTTACCATTACCGATACAGCAGCTTTTGCGCCCGCCAACCAATTTATAAATCACCGGTTTAATAGCACCGATAGCACTTCACTACATTTTACCGCCCTGCAATTATATCAAGATATACTGCGTTTTCACCTGGCAGATGCACAACAAGATGCCCGGCTGGATGCAGATATTGCCAGGCTTAGCTTTGTGTACAACTATGCAGCAATGGCGCAAAAAAACAATTTGTACCTGGATGCATTGCATAACCTGGAGCAGCAAACTGGCAACCATGCAGCGGCCACACAAGCCAGCTACTTGCGGGCAAAATATTTTTATGATAAGGGCAAGCAATTTGATGCCCATAGCAATACCAGTGTACAATACGAAATAAAAAAGGCCAAAGAACTGGCCGAAGTTGCAAGCAAAAAATTTCCTGAAAGCGAAGGTGCCGTAAATGCCCTTAACCTTTTACATAACATTGGCCAACCTGCACTTAGTTTACAAACGGAGTTGGTAAACCTGCCCGGCCAGCCATTCCGCAGCCTTGTAAAATATCAAAACGTACCTGTTGTGTATTTCAGGCTTATAAAAATAAGCCGCCAACAATTAGAAAAACTGGAGGCCACCAGTAATGAGCAGCAGCTAAAAACAATCCTGCAATTAAATACAATTAGGCACTGGCAAGAGGTATTGCCAGATCCTGCAGACTACCAGCCGCATGCCGTGGAGGTAAAAATTGATGCTGTAGAAAAAGGCATCTATTTATTAATGGCCAGTATGCGGCCGGGTTTTGAAACTACTCAAAACATTATTTGCCAGCAACTGCTGCATGTAAGCAATATCAGCTATACCAGCAATTATAACAACGACTATTATGTGTTGCACCGGGATAGTGGCCTGCCTATGCAAAACAGTAAAATACAAGTTTGGCAAAGCAATTACGATTTTACTAAAAAAAGTTACCAGCATGTAAAAGCGGAGGTATATACATCAGATAAAAATGGGCATTTTAAATTAAATGACACAGAAAAATACCGAAGTATTTACCTGGATATAACGAACGGTGATGATGAGCTATTTTTAAATAAACAGGCATCGTATAGCAGGCAATATAATTTTAACCAAGAGCCGGAATACCAACCCAGCACTATGCTGTTTACAGACAGAGCCATCTACCGCCCCGGGCAGACAGTATATTTTAAAGGCATTGTTTTTAAGCAAGCAAAAAGTGCAGGCAACAGTAAAGTATTACCCGGCTACCATACCATACTGCAACTATATGATGCCAATAGCCAGCCAATTTCGCAACTAACTGTTACCAGCAATAGTTATGGCTCGTTTAGTGGCAGTTTTACCCTGCCAAAAACCGGCCTCACCGGAAACTTTAGCTTGGTAGACAGCGCTAATAATGCTACTCATTATTTTGTTGTAGAAGAATATAAACGACCCAAATTTTCAGTATCACTTACAACACCTGCGGGCAGCTATCGTGTTAACGACAGCATTACTGTATCGGGCATTGCAAAAGCCTATGCAGGCAATGCCATTGATGCCGCCAAAGTTACCTACCGGGTGATGAGAAGAATACAATACCCTGTTTGGCTGGAAAATGATTTTTTACGACCCGCCAGCAGGCACTACGGCCCAATGCGGCAAACAGTAATGGCCCACGGTGTAACCACCACCAACAGCGATGGCAGTTTTAATATTCCGTTTATTGCCATACCCGATGAATTTGCAACTAAAAAAGATCAACCGATATTTTATTACGAAATAACGGCAGACGTTACTGATATTAATGGCGAAACCCAAACTACCAGCACCAGCATGGCGGTAGCTTACCAGGCACTGCAATTAAGTATACAGGCGGCTGAGCAAATGCCTGCCGATAGCCTGCAGCAAGTGATGCTAACAAGCACTAACAGTAATGGGATATTTGAGCCCGCCGAAGTAACCCTTACTATCCAAGCATTGGATGCTCCAAAAAAAATATTTAGAGATAGATACTGGGAGGTGCCCGACCAGTTTGTAATGAGCAAGGAAACTTATTACGAGCACTTTCCGTATGATGTGTATAAAAACGAAAACAACATACAACAATGGAATATATCAGCCACCATTTTACAAATTACAGACAGTACCCGGCAGCAGCAACCCATTAAACTTGTTTTAAAAAATAACGAGCCGGCAACTGCGTTTTTACCCGGCTGGTACAAAATAATTGCCAGTACCACTGATAAGTATGGAGAAGTAGTAAAGGCAGAAAAATTTATCTTACTAACTAGCAACAATGCTGACTTAATCAATCAGCCCATGCTGGTGAATTCACTTAACAGCCAGGCAGCACCTGGAGAAAAAATACAATACAGCCTCTCGACTTGTTTTGATAAAATTTTTTTGATACATACTGTCAGCCGCAATAAAGCGGATAATAGCCCTGCTGATAAATCTTTATTAACAGCAACTTCACAAGACAGTATTTTAAACAGCAGCCACTACTTCCTTTATAAAAACAAACCCTTACAACAACAGCTGGATATAACTGAAACAGACAGGGGTGGGTTAGCCATGAGCTATGTGTTTGTACAACATAACAGGATTTACAATGGCAGCAAGCAGTTTGATATTCCGTGGACGAATAAATCGCTTAACATCACTTACCAAACATTTAGAAACAAGCTACTGCCAGGGCAGCAGGAAAAATGGACTGTTAAGCTTACTGGCCCAAAAGGAGATAAAGTAGCTGCCGAAATGTTGGCTGCCATGTACGATGCCAGCCTCGACCAGTTTGTAATGCATCAATGGAAAAATATAGCTATATGGCCGGTACACTACAGCCAGTTAAGCTGGGCTGATGCTGCTTTTACCAACGCTTACTCTTACAATAACAACCTCATTGAAAACAACCAAAAGCTATACAACAAAACCTATGATGCCTTAATTGACTGGATAGATGAAACCGATGATGGATATGTTAATTCACCTGTATCCAGGCGAAAAAGAGACCTAACCGGTGCTGTTAGCCGGGTACAAAACGATGATATTGAAGTAGCGGCAACATCCAGTAATGGCGATGCTGCCAGCGCATCTGAATCAGAAATACCTGAAGCAAATAAAATAACTATTGATGCTAAGCAACCAAATCCGGTAGTAAGCTTACGTAAAAATTTTAACGAAACTGCTTTTTTCTTTCCTGATCTTACAACCGACACTGCAGGAAATATTTCGTTTAGCACCACACTGCCCGAGGCCCTTACAGAATGGAAATTACTAACCCTGGCACATACCAAAAACCTGGCTAGCGGCTATGCAGAAAAAAAATTGGTTACCCAAAAACCATTGATGGTGCAACCCAATAACCCTCGCTTTATAAGAGAAGGAGACCAACTGGAGTTAACTGCAAAAATTGTTAACATGGGCGATAGCGAACTCACCGGCACTGCTACATTAGAGTTATTGGATGCTGCCACAGACAAACCGGTGGATGGATGGTTTAACAATGTTTTTCCCAGCCAATACTTTACCATAGCGGCCGGGCAAAGTAATGTTGTAAAATTTCCGGTACAGGTGCCCTTTAATTTTAACTCGGCACTTACCTGCCGGGTAATGGCTGGTGCCGGCAGTTTTTCGGATGGCGAAGAAACAGCCATACCGGTATTTACCAATCGTACATTGGTTACAGAAAGTTTACCTATTTACCTAAACCCAACCGACAGCAGTCGTGAATTTAATTTTACCAATCTTACGGCAACAGCTAAAACAGGCAGCAGCAGCCTGGTACAGCATGCACTTACCGTAGAGTACAGCAGCAATCCTGCCTGGTATGCGGTACAAGCATTACCCTACCTGATGCAATACCCTTACGATTGTGCCGAGCAAACTTTTAACCGCTACTATGCCAACCTGCTGGCAGCACATACCAGCCAGCATATCCCCCGTATCAAGGAGGTTTTTAATCGATGGAAAAATACAGACAGTACTGCACTGCTTAGCAACCTGCAAAAAAACCAGGAGCTAAAAAATATACTATTGCAAGAAAGCCCCTGGGTATTGGAAGCACAAAACGAAACCTTGCAAAAAAGAAATATAGCCTTACTGTTTGATCTTGTAAAAACGAGTGACGAGGCTACCAAAAGTTTGGCCCAGTTACAAGCTTTGCAAACCATCAACGGCGGCTTTGCCTGGTTTAAAGGTGGGCCAGATGATTGGTATATTACCCAGTATATCCTTACTGGCATTGGGCACCTAATAAAATTAGGCGTACTGCCCACTGGTAATAACAATCTTACCAGCATTATTGGCAAAGCCATCCCCTACCTCGATAAAAAAATAAAAGAATCGTATGATATACTGGTAAAACAAAAGAACGCACTACAGCAAAATAATCTTTCTGCCACTACCATCCAGTATTTATACATGCGTAGCTTTTTTAAACAATATCCCCTGCCAGCTAATGCAGCAAAGGCAATTGCTTACTACCAGCTTCAAGCAAAAAAATATTGGCTGCAGCAGGGTATATGCCTGCAAGCAATGATTGCTTTGGCAGCTGCCCGCAATGGCGACATTTATACTGCTGCTGCCATCATACAATCGCTGCAGCAAAAAGCCATTGTTACTGATGATATGGGTATGTACTGGAAAGAATGGAATCAGCCGGGTTGGTTCTGGCACCAGGCACCGATAGAAAGCCAGGCCTTGATGATAGAAGCTTTTAATGATATAAAAAAAGACCCTGCTATTACAGCACAGCTTACCAATTGGCTGCTGCAACAAAAGCAAACGCAACATTGGGCTACCACCAAGGCCACTGCCGAGGCTTGTTATGCACTATTGATTACTGGCAGCCAACATTTGCTGCAAGAAAAACCAGTTGTTATTACCCTCGGTGATATGCGTTTTAAAAACAACAATGGGGATGCAGAAGCAGGATCGGGCTATTTTAAAAAAGTGATTGCCGGGCCAGCTATAAAACCAGCAATGGGTAATATAAAAATTGCGGCTTTGCCAGCGGCGGGTAATACCGCAGCACAAACCGCCTCTTGGGGTAGTGTGTACTGGCAATATTTTGAAGACCTTGATAAGATTAACAACACTGGCACCCCACTTAAACTAACCAGGCAATTACTGGTTGAAAAAAATACTGCCAGCGGGCCTGTTTTGTATGAGGTAGAAGATGGTGGCCAATTAAAAGTAGGTGATAAAGTAAAAGTGCGTATTGTATTGTTGGCAAGCAAGGATATGGAATATGTGCACATGAAGGATATGAGAGCCGCCTGCATGGAGCCTTTAAATGTATTAAGCGGCTATCAATACCAAAACGGGTTAAGTTATTATCAAAGTACCAAGGATGCCAGCACTCATTTTTTCTTTAACTGGATAAAAAAAGGCACCTATGTTTTTGAGTATCCGCTGTATGTAACCCATGCCGGCAATTTTAGCAATGGCATTACCACTATCCAGTGTATGTATGCACCTGCATTTAGCAGCCATAGCCAGGGTATAAGGGTGCAAGTGGAGTAAAAAATATCGGCGGCAACAGGTAATTAACCCATTGCCGTCGATTTATAAACTTTCAATTTTATTGAATGGATAGTGCTCCATTTACCAGCAAATTTTTACCGGCATTTACTACCACACTGGCACCAGAGGCAATGTTTTGTGGCACATTTAAAATACATTGCCCACCGGCAGCATGGTCTATCACAATAGTGCTAAAAACGGGCAATGTTGCCGGGGGTATCCTGTTTTCAAACCAGTTAGCAGCATCATCCCAATTTCCATTTCCTGTAAAAGTATAAGTAATTTGTTGGGCGGTGGCGCCATTAATATACACTGTAGCATCATCGGTGATTTTAACATTGGCATCCGACTTTGCTTTTACCCTTGCTACATTTACAACGGGTGGTGCTGTACCATTGGCCACCGGGTTAAATGCCACTTTAAACTCCACTTCAAACGAATCGGCCGGGGCTAAAAAACCACCCATTACCGTACTGGCAGTATTGCCCAGCCTAAAAGTAAGGATATGCGTACTATCATTTATCTCTGCCACATCATCACCAGCCACATCTGTAAGCAAGCCACTACTAATACCGGGGCAGTAATTAATTTTTAAAGATCCGGGTACATAAATCATGGTTGCCAGCAACGAATCTGTTAACACAACCTCTGTAGTATTGCCAGCGCCATAATTTTTGCCTTTAATGCGGTAGGTAAGTGTTTCGCCAATTTCTGCTACCTGGTTATTATTGGCATCGCTAACAAACTTGTTGATTTTTACATCCGATTCAGTCATTTTTACCACAGCTGTTATGAGCCCCGAAAAGTATTGATCTTGTGTAGTGCCAAACTGAAAGTTAATGGTAGAAGCCCCGGGCTGTACATTATACCCGGTACCGATATAATATTCATCTATATCAAGGCTCATCTGGTCGGTATAGTGTGGTGTTTTACTGGTTACATGGGTGCCATTAATGGTAACAGTACCATTACCAATATTGTTAGACTGGTTAACGCCATTACTGAGGTAAAGACCATTTACTTTAAAATAATCACCATTAAAACGGGCATCGCCTTCCCAGGTTACCACGCCCAGTTTTGCATCAGCAGTTTGTAATCCCCCGGCAGGTACATTTAGCCCCGTAATGGTTATATTATAAATGGTACCGGTGCCACCATTGTATACTTCCTGAAAACCGTCAATTACTCTTACACTGCTAAAATCCATCGCTGGGTTTTCGTACACTACCACAATACACCAACCACCGTAATTGCCAAAATCGCCACCCAACCCGGTGGAAAATGCACCATTACCAACCGTGTAGGTACCTGCCCCCTCCTGTTTTACCAGTTCGGTAATATCTGCAAATGCCTGGTAACGAGAAAACTCAGTAGATAAACCGGTATTTACAACGGCTTTATCAATTTGCGCTGCCGGATACTCCTGGTAAGCGCCGCTATTTCCTTTACGAATTTTTATTGTTTGATTATTGGCGTCGGCCATATTAAACTCCGATCTAAGGGCACGGCCTCCCCAATAAAGCCTTGCCAGTTTAATGGTATTTGTACCCAAGGGTAACTCAAGGTCGGCGGAAGATGAATTACGGGTGGCAGCTCCATCACCGGTATTGCCGTCAATATCTATGTACTGCATATTTACGGTACCGTAGCCCCCATTATCATAGGCACTATTACCATTGAGGCTGTTGCCATTCATGGCCGTAAGGTTTACCGAACCATCGGGGTTGCTCCAATACATAAGTGTATTGCCAAATGTGGTAACACCCCCTTTCATATTTTCAGAAAATAAAAAGCCCAATTTGCGTAATTGGGCAGCTACGGGATTAATATTAAAAATAAGTACCAGTAATAAAGTGAGTATTTGAGGTCTTATGAGCCGAGATCTCATACATTCATAGGGCTTTATCATAGTTTCAATTTTGGTTTGTACAAATATAAATGGATAAATCATCAGGATATTGGGTATGATTGCCTATATGTATCAAAAATCGTGACATTTGCCTGTAATTATTGATAAAATCCAGCGATTGTTTACTTTTTTTATTTTTTGTACCCCCTGTTTTAAACCGCCTTGGTTTAATAGCTGCTAAAATAGCCCCACTTACAACTTGGTTTTTTAGCCAAAACCCTTACCTTTGCTGCCCCGTTGTAAAATGCTACGGGATTAATTAATTTTTTAAACACAAAAAATCAGGGAAATGAACAATTACGAATTGATGGTGATTTTTACCCCTGTGCTCTCTGAAGAGGAGTTTAAAGCCGCTCAGAGCAAATACGCTGCTATTGTAAAAGACAATGGTGGAGAAGTATTGCACACCAATCCCTGGGGATTAAAATCACTGGCCTATCCCATTGCCAAAAAAACCACCGGTTTATATTGGGTAATGGAGTATTCAGCGCCATCCAGCTTCAATGAAAAGTTGAAAACCCAACTTTTACGTGACGAATCGGTGATGCGTCACATGTACACTGCACTCGACAAATACGCCGTTGAGTACAATGCTAAAAAAAGAAGTGGCGTACATTCAGCAACTGAAAAAGCGGAGGCATAATCATGGCAAAAGCAAACGAAATCAAATACCTTACAGCCATTAAAGCTGATAAGCGTCCAAAAAAGTACTGCCGCTTTAAGAAAATGGGTATCCGTTATATTGATTATAAGGATGCTGATTTCTTAAAAAAATTTTTGAATGAGCAAGGTAAATTGTTACCCCGCCGTCTTACCGGAAACTCTTTAAAGTTTCAGCGTAAAGTGGCCGAAGCAGTGAAAAAAGCCCGTCAAATGGCTATCCTGCCTTACGTAACAGATCTTTTAAAGTAATACTATTTATTAACCACCCTAATCTGGCAACAGAGAAAGTTGTGCCACTGGCATAATTGGGTAAAAATGCAAAAAACATGCAGGTAATTTTAATTCAGGATGTAAATAATCTTGGCGGTGCAAACGAGTTAGTAACTGTAAAAAATGGTTACGGCCGTAACTTTCTGATTCCTAAAAAGCTGGCGGTAGAGGCAAACCCATCTAACCTGAAGCAATTAGCAGAAAGGCAAAAACAACAAGCTAAAAAAGAAGCCAAATTATTGGCTGAAATAAACAGCGTTGTAGCTAAACTAAACGAAGGTGCCCTTAAATTGGGTGCTAAAGTTGGTACTAGTGGCAAAATTTTTGGTAGCGTAACTTCTGTTCAAATAGCCCGTGCTATCCGTGAGCAAAAAGGATACGATATCGACCGCCGCCGCATCAGCATTGTTGATGATGTTAAAGAACTAGGCAACTACAAAGCAAAAATCGACTTTGGTAATGGTCACGAAACCGAAGTAGATTTTGAAGTAGTAGCTGAGTAATCATTTACACTACCATATTTATCAACCACTCCTTTATGGGGTGGTTTTTTTATTGCCCGGTTTATAAAATATTGATGGCGGTGGCTGCCAAATTTATATCTTCATATAAACATTTTCTTATGGCTTTATTTCGTAACAGCATGCCCCTGGCAGCTATTTTTTTGTTGATGTTTATACAGGCTTCCTGCAATAATAACAACCCCTCCCCGCTTGTAAAAGCTGCTAAAGACACGACAGCACCGGCTGCTGGCAATAAAGACGCCTCTATACCCGGCAACTTTAGCAACCAAACCCAACTAAAGTTTGATAGTACTGAGCTGGCTGCATTTATTGACAGTTTTGCCCAGTTTAAAGTATTTGCAAAAGACTTATACAGTTTTTACAGCAACCGGCAGTTTGCCTATGCCTGGTTTGATGATAATGGGTTGATAGAACCTGCACACAATTTATACAGCCGTATTGTAAATATTACGGAGGATGGCATATCTGCCAAATTACCGTATAAAAATGCTTTTGGCGAGCTAATGGAAACGCAAAATGGCAACCTGCCCCAAACCAAATTAGAATGTATGCTTACCTGCCAGTACCTGGAGTATGCAAGCGTTGTTTGGCAGGGATTAAATGAGAAACAAACTAAATCCATCGATTGGTTTTTGCCACGAAAAAAGCTATCTACCAGCCAATTACTGGATTCGCTGGCCAGTAATACCATTTTACAAAACGAGCCCGTTTACCGCCAATATCATTTATTAAAAGACTATTTAAAAAAATACAGGGATATACAAGCGGCAGGCAACCTGCCTACTATTAAAACAGATAAAAAGAAACTGCAGCCCGGCGACTCAGGCGTGGTAATAACCAATATAAGAGAATGGCTGTATCAAACAGGAGACCTGCCCAGCAATAACAAAAGCAATGTTTTTGATACCGAATTAACCAACGCAGTTAAAACTTTTCAGCAGCGTAACGGGCTTACGGCCGATGGTGTGATAGGGCCCGGCGTAATAGCAGAGATGAATACCCCCATCGCCAAAAAAATTGACATCATCATGCTAAATATGGAACGCAGCCGTTGGGTACCCGCCAGCCTGCAAGCCAACTACCTGCTTGTAAATATACCCGAGTATAAGCTACATATAATAGAAAACGACAACCCGGTATTTTCGATGAATGTGGTGGTGGGCAAAAGCCAGCACAAAACGGTGATATTTAATGGCGACCTTAAACATGTGGTATTTAGCCCTTACTGGAATGTGCCGCCCGGCATATTAAAAAATGAGGTATTACCCGGCATCAGGCGCAATAAAAACTACCTGGCCAGCCATAATATGGAGTGGAATGGTGGTAACGTAAGGCAAAAGCCAGGTCCCAATAATTCACTTGGTTTGGTAAAATTTTTATTTCCCAACAGCCACGCTATTTACCTGCACGACTCACCGGCCAAATCGTTGTTTAACGAAACCAACAGGGCCTTTAGCCATGGATGTATAAGAGTAGCCGAACCCAAAAAATTGGCCTTGTATTTATTAAGAAATGAAACCGGCTGGAATGATGCCACCGTTACCGCAGCAATGAATAAGGGGCAGGAGCAGTTTGTAAATTTAAAGCAAACCGTACCCGTATTTATAGCTTATTTTACCGCCTGGGTAGATCGCCAGGGCAAGCTCAATTTCAGGAAGGATGTATATGGCCGGGACGGCCGTTTAGCCAAACTGGTACTGGATAAACCCTCCCTTTGAAGATTTTTTTAGAAAATGCTTTTCTCATAAATAAATCCCTACATTTGTAATGCTTAATGGTTTTAGTCTTTTGTCATTAGCTGATTATACGCCCAAAGGGAAGTCATGTTTCAGTTCATTGTACTAACTAAGTCATTATTGTAATTTAATTAATTAAAAAAAGTTTTTACAATGAACATCTACGTAGGTAACCTCAGTTGGAACATGACCGACGATGACCTGAATGCACTTTTTTCACCTTACGGCTCTGTAAGCAATGCAAAAATCCTGAAGGACAAGACCAGCGGTCGTAGCAGGGGTTTTGGCTTTGTAGAAATGGAAGATGATGAAGCAGCAAAAGCAGCTATCGCCGCATTACACGACAGCGAAGTACAAGGTCGTAAGCTGATCGTAAACGAATCTCAACCAAAATCTGACAGCGGCGGAAGCGGCGGCGGATTTAAAAAGCGCAGCTTTGGAAGCGGCGGCGGTGGCGGATTTAAAAAAGGTGGCGGCGGCTATGGCGGCGGCGGCGGAAGCCGTGGCGGCTATGGTGGCGGTGGCTATGGCGGTGGAAACCGTGGTGGTTATTAATACCTAAACACATTCGTTATAAAAAAAGCTTTCGGCAATACCGAAAGCTTTTTTATTTACAACAACCCCTCTTGAATGGCTACTTTTACCAGCCCGGCGGTGTTTTTAACGTTTAGCTTTTGCAGCAGGTTATTTCGGTGATTTTCTACTGTGCGTAAACTCAGGTACAGCATATCTGCAATTTCCTGGTTGGTCATTTCGTCTACTATCAATTGCAATATCTCTTTTTCTCTACGGGTAATAATCTGGCGGGAATTATTGATTGGAGAGAGGCTGCTGATTAGCTGGTGCTTAACCTCCTCTTGTATATATTGCCCACCTTCGTACACCGTTTCTATTGACTGTACAATTACTTCGGGGCTGGCATCTTTAAGTAAATAACCAGCCACACCTAACTGAAGCATTTTTTTAACCTGTGCTACCACATCAATATTGGTAAGAACAATAATTTTTGTTTTTCGATACGATTTATTAATGATTGCTGCAAGTTCAAATCCATTTTTTCCGGGCATATTAATATCCAACAACAACACATCCGGCTGCAGGTTATCCATATGCGCCAATAAATCATCTCCATTACTAAACACCCCTGTAATAGATATATGATGGATATGTGCTAAAATTTTTTGCAGGCCATTTAATATTATCACCTGGTCGTCTGCTATTGCAAGGCTAATCATACATTACTGTTTTTGAAAGCATCAAATTCCATATAAATACTCGTTCCTTTGCCGGTAGCGCCGTTAATATCAATACGGCCACCTAATTGCCTTACCCGCTCTTGTACGTTTTTTAATCCCATACCGTTGCTTTTATTAATGGCTTCTTTTACTAGCCCTAAGCCATCATCTTCCACCGTTATGTCTATACCGCCATCATCATGAAAATTCATTTGCACCAGTGCAGTGCCGGCCGATGCATGCTTACGTATATTTTGCAGTAACTCTTGTATAATTCGGTAAACAGGCAAATCGAAATTGGCGTTTTTATCAAACGGCGTACCCAATACCTGAAACTGTATTACCGTACCCCCTTTGCCAGTAAGCCTTTCGCAAAAAGCTTTTACGGCATGTGGCAACCCTTCCTGCAACAATACTTCGGGTAAAATATTATGAGCTGTTTCTCTTAAAGCACTGGCTGTTTCTTCCAGCAATTTTATACCCTCGGCAAAGTCTTCGCTGTGTTGGTATTGTTCATTTTTCTTTACCAGCTCAAAATTCATTTTAGCCCCGGTAAGCAAAGCCCCTATCCCGTCATGCAGCTCCCGGGCTATACGGCTGCGTTCTTTTTCTTCTCCTTGTATAGTAGCGTTTAACCGTTCTATCTCTAACTTGGTTTGCAAGTTTTCAATCCGCTCTTGCTGCAACCTTTGTTTGTGCATATTTTTTTTGCGCCATAATGCAAACCCAATAATGGTAAACAATCCTGCAACAACCGCTATTGCGGTTAGCAGGTTGCGGCTTTGAAACTGGTTTTCGATGGCTGCAATTTTTAGCTGTTGCTCTGCCAGCTCCTTATCTTTTTCTACAATCCGGTACCTGATCTCTTCCCGGTTTATCATGTCTATCTTATCCCTTTTCATCAAGCTGTCGTTTAACACGATGTAGCGGTTTTTTTGGATAAGGGCATTTTTTATATCTCCGGTAGCCTCATAACTATCCGCTAAAATTTTATGGGCCTCTAATAGCTCTCCTCTTAAATGGGTGCCGGTATTTTTTAGTTTTTCAAGTGTTTCTTTTATCAACGGAATTGCATCCAGGTAACGCTGCTGCATAAAAAAAGCTTTTGCCTTTAGCAGGTTGGCAAACAACAGGTAAAAAGCAAGGTATTGGCTTTTTTGTGGTGCATTGCACAATGCCTCTACCCTTTGTATGTACTCCATCGCCTTGGCAGGTTGGTTCTCCAGCATGTATGCCTCGGCTATATTTAAATTGGTAGATATTTCCCTTGGCAGCTCCAGCTTATTTAATTTTTTTCTTTCTACCAGGTATAATTCATAATAATACCTTGCGCTATCGTACCGTTTGATACTGTGGTAATAAATACCTTGTAAAAAGTATACACTCGAAATAGCATCTGCCGTATCTTCTATTTGATGGGCTGCTTTTTTGGCTTTATCTACAAAACGTTGTTGTCGTAATTGGTACTCTTTGTTTTGATTTTCGCTAAACTCGATGTTTACCCAAAAAATAGACAGCTTGGTGTACAGGCTAATGGCCAGCCATGGGTCGGTAATATTACCCAACTCTACTTGCTGGTTTAAGTGGTAATAATACCAGGCCGATGAATCTTTTTTGCCTTGCTCATCAAAGGCTTCGGCCATCAGTAAAAAAACATATGCTTTTTCGTCGGGATAAATTGATTGATCAAATTGAAAAAAACTGAGGGCCTTGCGGCAGTATTCAATTGTTTTATCTGAATTGTTACCAAAGTACCAACGGGCAATTTTTGCATGCGCCTTTGCCTTGCCGTAATTAAAATTTAATAGCGTACTGAGTTCTTCTGCCTTTTTAAAATGTTGCAATGCTTCATCGGGCAGTGTATTAATAATTTGCTCTCCTTTGGCCAATAACTGAAACACATGCGCTGTATCCTCTTTAGGTATATTGCCAATGCCTTGCGCTAACAGTAGTTGCTTGCTGCATAGCAGTATTAATAAAATGAGTAGCCGCTGCATAAACAATTGCCGGCGGGCATTACTGCTATTGGCTTTTGGCTGTATCATTCCGGCAATTTATCTTTTTTAAATATAGCAAAAGATAAAATTTAGCTGTTAAGTGTTTTTTAGCTACAAACAAAAAGTAACCAAACTGCCCAAGGGCAGTTGGCTACTTTTTTTGCTGGTTATTGTTAAGGAGGTCATAGGAATGTTCTGCTAAACTAATTGGGTATTTTTTATTGTATAAACAGTTGGCTGCTGTATACCGAGTTGGCATGCGTAATGCGTACCATATATACCCCTTTTATAGTGGCTGGCAACGGCATAAATTGGTTAAACACACCACCGGTATGCTGCCATTTTGCAGTAGCCACTGTTTGGCCGGCCTGGTTAAATACATCTACCTGTACAGGACCTTTTTCAATAGCTGCGTTGCGTACAATCAAGTTGCCGTAGCTTACCAATGCATTCCACTTTGCTATGCTTGTACTGCTGATGCTAACGATATTGGTATAAAACACTGCACCTGTTTTTTCTACAGCTTTTATACGATAGTAAAACCGTCCGCCGGTTGTTTGTGCATCCAGCCATTGGTATTGCTGTAGCTGAAAGCTGCCGGGATATATTTTAGTACCGATGGCAGAAAACCTGCTGCCATCTGCCGAACGCTCCACCTCAAACCAACTAACAGTTTCTTGAGAAAAGGCCGTCCATAAAAGCTGGTTGCCCTGGCGGGTAGCAGCCCCGGTTAAATTGCTAAACTTAACGGGCAGTACCACATCCGAATCAAACTTCATAATTACACCTCTAAATAAACCACCTGCAAAAATTTTATTGCAAATACCAGAGGTGCAACCGCTAATAGGTGCGTAGCTAGCTGCAACAAAAGCATCATTTACTGGGGCATAATAGGCACTCCAGGATGCACCCCCATCAATAGTAGAGTAAGCATTGCCATTGCCAAACACTACACCCTGGCTGGCATTAAGCATCAATATTTTTTCGTACCTGCTAAAGCCACCGGGCAAGCCTGTATTGGTTAACACCCAATTATCGCCACCATCATCCGATTTCATCACTATCCCTTCTTCTCCACTTACAAATAAAATATTTTCGTCAACGATAGAGATGCTTTTTAAATTAACAGCCGCTGCCGCTGCTGGCACATTTGGTTTAGCAACCCAGTTTAACCCTCCATCTGTAGTTTTGTATACAAGGCCACGGCCTGCAATTGCATAACCAATTGTACCATTCAAAAACTGGATATCATTAAAATAAACTATGTCGGAGTAATTGGTTACTGATGGAAATACGGTGCTGCTGCTATCCCATGTAAAACCACCATCGCTGGTACGGTAAATGATGGGGTGAAATGATAACTCGTAGGTAACCGTATCAAAATAATTATTGTTGCTTACCATCCAGCCAGAGTCGGGGCTGGTAAAATGCATGGCGGCAAGGTTGCCATTATTGGGTTCGTTAAAAAGCAAATCGAATGTGCTGCCATTGTCGCTGCTTTTAAAAAATTGTCCGTTGTTGGCAGCGGTAAAGATTGTGCCGTTGGCTGCATAAGTTACATCTGTATAATAATCCCATGGGCTAAAGCCGCCAGATGATATATCCTCCCAGGTATCGCCTGCATTGGAGGTACGCAATATACCACCGCCGCCACCAACTGCAATGCCGTTATTAGCATCTGCAAAACTCATAGAGTTTATTCCAAAACCACCAAAAAAGCCGCCGGTAGCACCTTGCTTATAGTTATGATAAGGCCGCCGCCATTGCGTGGCAGAGTCTGCAATTACGCCTGATGCGCCGCATAATCCTACCCGGTTGGCCGGCGATACATCAATACCAAAAAAGCCAAAATTAGCCTCTGTACTACCAATTGGGTAAACAGGCTTATTCACCCAGGTATAGCCTTTATCATTTGATACTAATAAATCACCATAGCTGGCACAACCCAGCACCTGGTTACCATCTCGGCATACCAGGTTATACATTTGTGGTGCACCAATGGGCGCATATACTTGTGCCCAGGCATTGCCATTATTGGCCATATAATAACTGCCGGTATCTGCAGAAGTGTTAATTCGGATAAGGCCACCATTGTTTTGTGCACTCACCAGTACTACACTATCACTTACAATAGCTATACCCCGGTAATTTTGTTGGCTAAGGTTGGCAATATTATCACTATAAGTGGTTAATACCGTATCAAAACCTCCATTGTAGTTATCGTAGTACACTGTATCTATGGCCCTCACGTTGGGGTAGTGAATAGTATCAGTAATTGAGTAATCCTTCCAAACGCCGTTAGCGTATTTAAAAACAAGGCCATTGGCACCAGTTACATAACCAACACCTGTGCTGTTAAATCTTACCTTATATAAGGCCGAACTTAACCAGTCAATCACCGGCGCAGGAAACTCATACGCTGCCTGCCAGCTGGCACCACCATCGGTTGTTTTATACAAAGTAGATTTACGGGTGATAGCATCTCCATCTCCCCCTATATAACCAGTAAGAGCATCGGTAAAAAATACCGTGTTAATCTCCATCCGGCTAGCCAGGAAGGGGTTGTTTAGATTTGTCCAATTAACGCCTCCATCTACACTTTTTATTAATACACCATTATTGCCCGCTGCATAAGCAAGGGTATTGCTTACAAATTGTACATCATTAAATACGGGTTTAACAATGGCGCCATCTACATTTACAGTATAACAGAAATATTGCCAGGTGCCACCGCCATCGGTAGTTTTGGCAATGCCTCCGGCGTCGCCAACAATAAGGGCATTGTTATCATCGGCATACGATATAGCACTGCTCCAAAAACCGAAAGGTTTGGGATTGCTAAACGACCATTTGCCAGAACCTAATTGAGCGTGCATTAATACGGGCATTAAAAGCAGCATCATTACGGAAAATGAAGCGTAATTTTTTTTCATGCAATTGAAAATTGTTGGTTAATTGTAAATGTTTTAAACAAAAGAGAGGATTTACACAGGTATGGATAGCAGTAATGTTGGTATGCGTAAAGTTAAATGCAGTACTGTTTGATTTTGTAAGTATTTGTTTTCAATTAAAAAATTGAGTATAAACTCCTAGAAAAGGCCCAACGGAGCAACCTAGATTTGCAAGAGAGGGTATTAATTAAATTATTAGCTGGTACATTACTTACCAGCATCCGAAACAATGAAGCAACTATTTATACTATTAAACCTGCTACTTTGCTGCTTATTTTGCTCATCCCAAAACAAATCTAACCGGGGTACGGAGTTTTGGCTGGGCTATGGTAATAATGTGCTTTTTGACAACGATTTTCCGGTAAATAATCAAAACCTTACTTTATATCTTAGCGCCGAGGAGGCTACTGATGTAACCATATCGGTAAACAACAGCGGCTGGAGCCAAACTGTTACTATACCTGCCAATTCGGTAAACTTTAGTGTTATTATACCCAAGGATGGCCCCGATGATTGCCGCATTATTAATGAGGGTTTACTCAACCGGGCCATTCATATAGTAAGCACCAAACCTATTGTGGCTTATGCCCACCAATACGATAATATGCTGTCGGGCGCCACTATGCTGCTGCCTACCGATACTTATGGTTATACTTATTACTCTATCAATTACCAGCAACCTGCCGTGGGTGGGGCTCCGGGCAAAAACTGGTTTTTTGTAATTGCCTCAGAAGATAATACCCGTATTGAAATAACACCCGCCGACACTACGCAAACAGGCAAATTACCGGGCCAAACATTTACCGTAAATCTTAATAAAGGTGAATTATACAATGTATTTGGATTGATAGGTGCAGATGGCGTTAGTAAAGATATTACCGGCAGCAAAGCCGTATCTGTAATTGGTGCAGATGGCCAATGCCACCCTATTACTATGTTTAGCGGCTGCAGTCGCTTTTTGGTATGCCCAACGGATGGCGGCGAAGTTGCCCAGCAACAAATTTTTCCTTTAAGCGCCTGGGGCACCCGATACCTTACCTATCATAGTTTTAATGTGGCGCTTAACCCACTTACCACCCCTATGCTTAATTTTTACCGGGTGATTGTATCGGACCCAACTACCATCGTTACAAAAAATGGTGTGCCATTAACGGGGCTTGTAAAAAACTTTTATTATGAGTACAGCAGTACCTCCGGCGATTATATCGAAAGCGATAAACCAATCATGCTTTGCCAATACACGCCCAACTCAAATGAATGCAGCGGTAACTCTATGTCGCCGCAAGGCGACCCCGAATTGATTTTTTTACCCTCCATTGAACAGGGTATTAAAAGTGCCAGGGTATATAACACCCGTAACAACAATATCACCTTAAATTATTTAACCGTTATTATCCCCACAGCGGGCCTTAGCTCACTAAAAATTGATGGTGCAGCGGTACCAGCCTCTCAGCGTATTACCCACCCTGCTAACAGTGCTTATACTGTTATTGCCAAACGATTGCTGGGCCCCGGCACACAACATACCATTATCAGCGATAGTGCTTTTAGTGCCATCATTTATGGCACCGGTGTTTTTGAGAGTTATGGTTATATTGCCGGCACCTTAATCAACAATTTAAATAGTGTTGGTAGTATCCAAAACCTGTACAACAATACCAGCCTAAAAGATACCTTTACCTGCCCGCAATCGCCTTTTGTTTTAACAGCACAAATTGCTTACCGTGTTAGCAGCCTGCAATGGTTGCTAAGCCAGGTAAATGGCTTGTCGCCAGCGGCTGATACCACACTGCTTAATCCTGTGCCTGCAGATTCTGTATATATTGGTGGCCGAAAATATTTTACCTACCAGCTGCCTGTTAACCTTACCCTTAATGACACCGGTACTAAATACATACCCATTATTTACAGCTCACCCCAAATTGACCACTGCAGCCAGCAAGATGAACAAACACTAACTGTAGTTGTAAAAAAAGGCCCGGTTGCCGATTTTAATATACAGTATGCGGCCTGCCCATACGATACCGCTTTACTTACCGCCCTGCCAGATGTAAATGGCTATACTTTGTATAATTACCAGTGGCAGTTTACCGATACCCTTATTAGCCAAACCGATAGTGTATATAAACAATTTGCAACAGGCATCCACCCCGTTACCCTTACGGCTACTGCTACCAACGGCTGTATGGCTGATACCGTAAAAAGTATTGCAACAAACCCTTTGCCGGCAAGCGCTTTTGGCTACCAGCAAAACATATGTATGGGTGATAGTGTGTTGCTTACCGATAGCAGCAATATTAGCGCTGGCACTATTACGCAATGGCACTGGAATTTTGGCAATGGGCACGATACAATTGTATATGCCCCTGCACCTTTACAACAGGCCTATACAGCTACCGGCTTGTACCAAATTCAACTATTTACCGTATCAGCCGCAGGCTGCAAAAGCGATATTGCATCAAAACTACTATCGGTAACGGCTAAGCCATCAGGGCTAATTACTTATACTGGGGCGCCCTGTGCCGATAGTGTAATACGCTTTACAGCGGCCATTACCAACAATGGTAATACAGTACAGGCTTTATACTGGAATTTTGGTGACGGGCAAACCACCACCAGCGGGCCAGGCAGCATTAACCATACGTACAGTATAACCGGCAATAACATACCTGTTAAAATGGTTGTACTTACAGGCGGCTGTAATTCCGATACCATTGGCATACAAATTCCATTTATTAAAGCAGCACCCGTAGCCAGCTTTAATGTTGTTGCCGCAGCAAACTGTATCGATAAAAATATCCAGTTTGTGTATAATGGCAATACGCCTGTACAAACCTATCAATGGAATTTTGGAGATGGCCGCAGCAGTAATTTAGCCCAACCCACTAACAGGTATGTTGCTGCTGGCACTTACACTACCAGCTTAACTATTACCAGCACAGATGGCTGCGGCTCTGCTGCCAGTACACAACCTGTAATAATTTATCCATCACCTGTAATTGATGCCGGGCCTACCTTGTACACTGTTACCAACCAACCGGTACAATTACAAACCAGCATGACAGATACCATTGGCTACAGCTTTGAGTGGACCCCCGCCTCTACACTTAATAACAGCAAGCTATACCAGCCGGTAAGCACCGCTGCTACCGATATTTTGTACACAGTAAAAGTAATTGGGGGCCCCGGCAATTGCGATGCCAGCGATACGGTAAGTGTGCTAATTTTACGGCAATGGTATATACCATCTGCCTTTACACCCGACAATAATGGCTTAAATGATTACTGGACCATACCCGGCATCAGCAATAACCCTGCAGCAAGGGTAATCATCTATAACCGCTATGGCCAAAAGATATTTGAGTCTGCAGGCTATCGTACTCCATGGGATGGCACTTATAATGGTACTAAACAACCCGCCGGTGCTTACACTTATATCATACAACCCGATACCAGCAAAACCGATGTAATAAAAGGAATGGTGCTAATTATTCGATAATCGTAAGGCTAAAAATTGTAGGCAAGGTTTAAGCCCATGGCCCTGATACCCGCCCAGGGGCCATCAACCAAAAAAGCTGCGCCGTTATCATTAGGTGTACCTGCAGGTATGCTTATTTTAAAAAGCGGAAGGGTTTGCTGAATTTTTTCCAATTCAAACTGCAAACTAATTTGTTCAATATCCGTTAGCGGTGCTTTAAAGTCAAACCGGCCATTGCTGGTACCATAGTTAGGGCCTATAATCCACCAATCCAGCGCAAAACGCTTACTTAGTTTCCACTGTGCCCCAATTTGTAAGCCTGCAGTAAAAGTATTAACAGATCCGTTAAACGGGGCTGTTTTTCCGTAACTACTGCTACTGGAATAATCGTAATATTTTACTGGCACAATACCCTTATAATAATTATAGCTAATAAAGGGTGCCAAATAAAAACCCTGCAAGGCATTTTTACCCAGGTAAAAACGATACTCGGGGGTGATGCCCCAATTACCTATACGGGCTAAATCGAGCCGGATGGAGGCATCGTCCACCATATCTTGTATAATACTCCTAAAAGGGATTGAGCCCTCTGGCCTGTAGCGCAACGCCAATGCTACCGAAGTTTTTGTACTAAGTTTCCGTTCGTACTGAATGGAAAAATTAGAAAAAGCCAATGCTGGTATATTTATTTTGAGGAGGTTATTATTGGTGCCATTGCTTGTATTAGTTGTGTGCTGTGCAAAAAGCTTTATTGGTAAAATTGAAATAACAACTGCTAGGTATAAAAAACATAATGACTTCATATATCCCGGTATATTTAACTTAAAAGTAGAACATATAAACGCAGGCTGAGATATTATATTTTTATACCCTTGCTGCATTACTATTTTTACCCATCAATAATTGTAAAACAGTACTTATAGCAATTACCAGTACTGCTCCAATTACATTAAGCCATAAAAACGATACAATATCCATTTGATAAATAACAATTACCAATACCTGGGCAATAATGCTGCCCGTAAATACTGCTTTACTTTTAATATACTTTATCCAAAATGCCACGAGGAAGATACCCAGTATTACACCGTAAAAAACCGAGCCTAAAATATTTACCGCTTCTATTAAACTATTACCCACATTGTGGGCAAACATGGCTACAATGATAGAAAACACCCCCCAGCCAAATGTGTACCAGCGGGAAATGTTGTAATCCTGCTGTTCGGTGCAGTTGGTATTAATAAATTTTTTATGAAAATCCACTACCGTACAAGAGGCCAGCGAATTAAGCGCTGCTGCAATACTACCCCAGGCCGCAAGAAATATAACTGCTATCAGTAGCCCAACTAAACCACGGGGCAGGTTATCTACCACAAAGCGGAGAAAAATGTAATTGGTATCATTGGCATCATCGCCGGGCAAGGCTTTTTTTAAGGTAGTTTTATAAGCGCCACGCAAGCTATCGGCTACCTGCCGGTTACCTTGGTTAATGGCCGCTGTATAGTTAGCTTCTATGGTTTGAAGGCTATCCTTATAGGCCGTTTTGCTGGCTGTTATTATTTTGGCATTATCAAAAAAAACGGGTGCTTTGTGATACTGGTAAAAGCTAAATACCAGCACCCCTACCAGCAATATTAAAAACTGCATCGGCACTTTTACCAGCCCGTTCATCAACAAGCCAATCCGGCTTTCTTTATCCGACTTTGCTGTAAGGTACCTGCCCACCTGGCTTTGATCGGTACCAAAATAACTAAGCGCCAAAAAGAAACCTCCAATTAACCCACTCCAGATATTGTATCTGTCTTTCCAATCAAAAGATCCATTGCGAGTGCCCGTAGTAATAATATTCATCCGGCCTTTAGTGCCTGCGCTTTTAAGTGCATCGGTAAAACCAATATCTGCTGGTAATAAATGTACCACCATATAACCCGCCAAAAACATGCCGGCAATGATAATCAGCAATTGCAATTGCTGAGTATAGGCTACCGCCTTTGCGCCCCCCGTCATGGTATAAATTATTAGCAGCCCTCCCATTACCAGGTTGGTAAAATAAATATTCCATCCCAGCAAGGAGCTCAGGATGATGGCCGGGGCATAAATACTTAGCCCGGTAGATAGCCCCCGGGACAATAAAAACAAAAATGAAGTAAGTGTACGGGTACGAAGATCGAAACGGGTTTCTAAAAACTCGTAGGCGGTGTATACTTTTAGTTTACGAAAAGCTGGTACAAAAAATATACAAATTACAATCATGGCTAGTGGTAAACCAAAATAGTATTGTACAAAACGCATCCCATCTGTATAAGCCTGGCCGGGGGCGCTTAAAAAAGTAATGGCACTGGCCTGCGTGCCCATTATACTTAACAGTACCATGTACCAGGGCATGCTGTTATTGCTTAAAAAATAGCCATCCAAATTTTTGGTATGGGCACTTTTGTACACACCATAAATAATGATGCCGCTAAGTGTGGCGGCTAGTATTATCCAGTCGATGGTGCTCACCCATTACCTCCTTCTCCAACAGGAGATTTTAATAAGATTAAGCAGTATTTGGTAGTACTGTTCATAAATAAACCTGTTAATTAAATTGAGTTGTAATAAAATAATACAACGCTATTTGCAGTATTAAAAAAACAAGTACCGCTACGTACCATTTTGTCCAGTATTGATTAAACCGGTGATTATTCATGATACCGCATTGTTTATTGATGAATAGATTTTCCAGACAGTTTACTCTTTTGTTGTAAAGCAGTTTTGGGGGATTTATTGCCCGATTGATTTTGCCCGGGCACCGGCAGTGGCGCCAGCAAATTTGCCAGCAGCCTGTATGCACCATGCACTCCTGCTGGCAACTGCCTGAAAAAAACAAGGCCGGTATACACAAATTTACCTTTGCCATAATTAGCCACTATCAAACTTCCATCCTGTTCTTCTTTTTCGCCGGGATCTTTCATGCTGATGATACGCTGGTAACTGCTATCAATTTTATCTGCATGGTAAATGCTTCGCTCTTGTATCCATCCATCAAAATCTTTTTCAGTTATTTTATTGGGGTAATTTAATGCAGGATGAGTGGGCTGCAAAAAACGAACGGCTGCATGCTCATCTGTAATACGGGTACGGCTGATGTTAAATGGATAAGGCGCCATTTTAGCTTTTACAGGCCCTATTTGGCTGCTGGTATTGTATTGCGTAAGCAATACGCCACCTTCGTTTACGTACTGCATCAATACATCATATACATTGTTCATCCACTCATTGGTGTTGTATGCCCGTATGCCGGTAACTATTGCACTAAACTGTTTTATATTGGCAGCTGTAATATCATTTTCTTTTAGCATGGTTACTTTATACCCCATCTGCTCCAGTGCCTGCGGTACCCTGTCGCCTGCCCCGGCAATATAACCTACAGTTGTACCAGCAGTTTTTAAATCGAGTTTAATTACTTTCACCATATCCCGGTAATGATAAAATATATCGGGTATATGATCGTAACTGATTTTGCTAAGTGTATAGTACTGGTGCTCTTGTAAGGATTTGCCCACTAGTTCGCCTGATAAAAATTCGGTGCTTTTTTCACCCATGGCATCACTTGTTACGGTAACGGGCAGCCGCAACTTGTCGGCTTTTTTAAAGCTTACCAGGCTATCCATTATTACCGCCGAGTGGCCATTGTAGATATTGTTAAAAACAACACTGTCTTTAAAAGGCAGGTTGCTTTGCACCAAGTATTCTACTTGCTTTTTTTGCTTTGGGCCATTAGTGTTAAAAAGTAATAAAGAGGGCGAACTGCTAATGTAAAAAGGTGGCACCAACTGTATGGGCTGGTAAATTTCTCCTTTTACAGCATCGGTGTATTTATATTGTACTGGCCGGGTATATGTAATTGGGCCCTGAGGTGTGTGTATGGTAAATACTGCCTGGTATAGATACAATTGGGGATGACCAATTTTGTACTGATCTTTTACCACAAAAGCGCCATCGGTTTTATCGTACTCCAGCCAGTATGGCTGAGACATTTCTTGCCCGGGAGGTACCCAACCAACTAACTGCTGGCTTAGGCTGACATTTTTTTGTGGTTTTGCAAATTGGATGCTTTTACCAAAAACAGCTACTTGTACATTTTCAATATCAATGCCCATCCTGTTATTAAAACTAATGGTAGTTTTAATACTATCACCAACAGTATTAAGCTGGCTGGCTGCTGTAGCCTCCATAAATATGCCGGTGGCTGCGCCAATAATAGCATCTACTTCTTGTATTTTTTTTACAAAATACATACCATAGCTACTGCTAAAATCATTTTTAGCCAGCGAGGCACGGGCCGCTTCATTTACCAGTTGCTGGCGAATACGCATTAATTGAAAAAAACTTTTGTCGGGTTGTACATGGCTAAAATTATTGATAGCACTATCTATCATACCCTGTATGCTGGTGATACTTAAATCATCTATACCTGCCAACCGGCTCCACCCAGTATTTACACCTTCCATTATATCGGTCACTGGTTTATCTCCCCGGATGGTTTCAAAATATTCCAGTACGGCACCTCTTTGCGCCGGTACGCCAAAGCCCTGGCTTTTATGCTGGCTGCGGCTTATGGCTGCTATTTCGCCATAGCTTTTACCCAGCAACGGGTTATACATACCCACATCCATTTTAAACTGGTTTTCGTTTTGGGTAATGTTTCCACCAAAATTAAATGTGTTCCAAAGCATGCGTTTGGCTTGCCATACAGTTACTCCATTTTTTAGCTGCTCCGGAAATTTAGTGGGGTCGGCAGCTGCATCAAATGCTTCACGGGCAAGGATACCCGAAGCGGCATGATGGCCATGCCCTGCCCTGCTATCTTCGGGAAAACGGGCTATGATAACATCTGGTTTAAAATTACGCACCACCCATACCACATCGCTTAATATTTTATCATGGCCCCAAATGGCCAGGGCTTCTTCGGAGCTTTTGCTAAATCCAAAATCGTAAGCCCGGCTAAAAAACTGCTCTGCCCCATCTACCCGGCGGGCAGCCAGCAACTCTTGCGTACGTATCAATCCAAGATCAATACCTTGCTCATCCCCAATAAGATTTTGGCCACCATCCCCTCTTGTTAAACTCAGGTACCCGGTTCGATACAGTTTTTCGTTGGCTAAATATCCCAGTAAACGGGTGTTTTCATCATCGGGATGGGCTGCAATGTATAAAACCGACCCCAGCACATTTAGCCTTTTTAGCTGCTGTAATATTTCGGAAGAGGTGAAAGTTTGTGGTGTTTGGCTGTAAACAGTAATGGTAACAATAAAAAGAAGGCTGGTAAAAAAAATACGCATAGGCTGATAAGTGATTTTTACGAATGTAAGGTATACAAATAATGGCTATCAACCGTTCATAAAACTACTAGTGCCGGCATCGTAGCCGGCACTAGTATTAACAAATATTTTTATTTTTTAGCCGTGGCATTTTACTGGCCTGCCAGGAAAACGGCATTACTTAACAGCAACTTTCCATTCTCCCAAAAATTACGAAATACCGGATCGTCACTCAGGTATACAATGGTGCCATTGCCCATACCCTGCTCTGCAATCAGCACCGCATCTTTAATACGATCTTTAATTTTACTACCAACAAAACCAGCGATGTAATTGTCTTTTTTTATCACCCCTACATTCCAGCCATCTTTTACAAATTCGTATACATTGTCGTCTTGCTTTAAAGTATAATAATACTGGCCCAGGCCAAAGGCAAGCGGATGTGTTTCGTCTAGTTCTATTTTATAAATGGCACCAGCGATGTAACTTTTTATTCCATCATGTTCGCTTTCTGCAAATTTTTTCAGGTCTTCATAACTGGGCTTATCTTCTTTCTTATCTTTTTCTTCATCCGCTTTTTTCATTTTAATACCCCAATCGTTGTTGGCCATTATCGCCACCGTATTATCTATGGCTACAATTTTACCACCTTGTTTTACCCAGTCTTTAAGTGCTTCGCCGGCATCCTTATCACTTAAAAAACGATGGCGGCCGCCAGGCATAATTAGCACATCAATATTTTTAAGACTTGTATTGGGCAGATCTTCGCCATTGATCAAGGTTATGGGGTAGTCTAACTGCTGATCAAACAAATGCCAAATTTCGCCAGCACTTTCTGTAAATACGCCCTTGCCAGTTATCATGGCCACACGGGGTGTTTTTATAAAATGTACCTTATCGCTCCCTAAATCAAAACCGGTATCCATAAAGCCCGTTTCAAACGGCACAACAGTTGCACCCAACTCCATAGCAGCTTTTTGAAGTTGCTCTATCTTACCCTCATTTCCTTTTTTTAGTACAATTAATGTACCCCTTGAAAATTTATTGCTGCCAATGGTAAAGGGCCGCTCTGCAAAGCGAACTTTAAGCCCTTGTTTTAGTACCGCAGCTAATAGTTTAGCATCTTCAAACGAATTGTATTGCACTGCATAACCATATGCATTAATAGGCATTACCATGGGCTGCCTGCCTTGTACTGTTTTGTTATCGGCGGCTATTTTTTCTTTTACAGCATAAGCCTGTAAGCCATAAGCATAGGGCAATGCCCAAGCAGTAATATCATACGTGGCTGAATCTACCAATTTTGATTTTGGCTCAAACAATACTTTAGCTAAAACGCCTTTTGGCTGATAGGTACTTACCACTACACTATTATTGGTGGTAAAGCTTTCTTCTTTTTGGGTAAAATAGTTGTAGCCTTTTAAAGCAGTGCCACTATTATAAGTGTACACAATACCATTTGCATCCAGCAATTTTTTTAGGGCATTGATACGGTTGCCGCTCACATCTGTAATTACAAATGTTTTATACTCACCTACGCCATTGGCACGGGTATCGTCAAAAAACTTTTTAAACTCCCGGGTAACCCTATCTGTATTTGCTGCTACTACTTCCAGCGTACTCATACTGGTTGTAAAGTGGTGGGCAATTCTGTCTTTAAGCGTAAGCGTATCCCCGGTATTGGTTATAACCGCTGTACTAGCCCTGCTCAATCCTCCTTGCTCAAACGTCATGCCCACAGCACCATTATAAATGGGGTAGGTATCGCCGTAAGAGGGGTAAAAAAGATCAAACACTTCTTTGGTAAAAAACAGCCAGCCATTGTTATCAAAATAGCGGGCATTGTTGCGCCCTATTTCTACCTGAAATTTTCTTTGAAACGGGGTTATTACTTCATGATAAGGTTCGGCTGCCGGAGCAAAATAGTAAGGGTTGTTATATCCCTGCTCATGATAATCGCTGTGTACATGCGGCATCCATTGATTGTACACTTTTATACGTTGCTGTGTTTCTATCTGTGTTTGCCAGGCCCAGTCACGGTTAAGATCAAAATTGTAGTGATTGGTTCGTCCACCCGGCCATGGCTCTATATGCTCTCTTGCAATAGGGCTGGGGTTTACATTTTTACCACTCATTTGGGTTTGCCAGTGTACATACCTATCCCGGCCATCGGGGTTAATACATGGATCTATTATCACCACGGTATTTTTTAAATAAGCTTTGGTGCTGCTGTTGGCGGGATTAAGCAGTTCGTACAACACTTTCATGGCCACTTCGCTGCTGCTGGTTTCGTTGCCGTGTACATTGTAACTAAGCCATACAATAGCAGGCGCATTTACATCAGCTGGCTGATCGGTTAATATACCCGTAAGCCGCAGGTTATTTTTGCGGATATCCTCCAGCCTGCCAAAATTTTCGGCAGCCGTAACAAAGGCCAGTAACAAGGGACGGCCCTCATTTGTTTGGCCATATTGCTCCAGCTTTACTTGTGCTGTGCTATTTTGTGCTACATAATTAAAGTAGTTTACAATTTTGTAATGGGGCGTATATTTACTGCCCAGCGGGTAACCCAAAAACTCGTCAGGACTTTTTAGTGGCTGTGCAAATAATACACAAAAACTATTTGCTAGCACAAGGGATAATAACAAAAATTTTTTCATAAAATTGGTCAGTTAATTTAATTGCCGGTAATTTTTAAAACAGCATTTTGTATGAATAAATGGCTTAGGGTAACACTGGTACTTTGCATAACAGTTACGCAAAGTAAGGCACAAATCAATCCTTACAACTACCGTTTACAAAAAAAAGTAATTGCGGGCCGTGGGGCGGTGGTAAGTGCTCATCCACTCGCCAGCCAGGCAGGTGTACTGGTACTTAAGCAAGGTGGTAATGCTGTGGATGCAGCCATCGCCACACAACTTGCATTGGCGGTGGTGTACCCCGGCGCAGGTAATATTGGTGGTGGTGGTTTTTTGGTAGCACATTTAAAAGATGGCCGCAACCTGGCAATAGATTACCGGGAAAAAGCTCCCGCTGCAGCCAGCAGGGACATGTACCTGGATAGTGCCGGTAATGCACAAATGCATTTATCGCAAGATGGCCATTTATCTGCCGGGGTACCCGGTACTGTTGCCGGCCTGTTTGCCAGCATGAAGTATGCCCGCTTGCCATTTAAGCAATTGATACAACCCGCCATAACCCTGGCAGAAAAAGGCTTTGTACTTACCAAAGAACAAGCAGCTGATTTTAACGAGTCGAAAAAAGAATTTGTAAGATTAAACCATGCCCCTGTAGCTTTTGTAAAAGATATCCCATGGAAAGAGGGAGATACCTTGGTACAACCTGAGCTAGCTGCTACGCTTAAACGCATACAGGCTGATGGCCAAAAAGGTTTTTATGAAGGAGAAACAGCACGCCTGATTGTGGCCGAAATGAATAAAGGAAAGGGAATTATTACACTGGATGACCTAAAAAATTACGAAGCAAAAGAAAGAGCTGCCATTGTATTTAATTATCACGGCCACCAGGTGGTATCTATGCCCCTGCCCAGCAGCGGCGGCATTATTCTGCAACAGGCACTTGGTATGATTGAGGATAAAAATATTGCGGCATTAAAATTTCAAACAGCCGCCAGCGTACAATTGATGACTGAAGTAGAGCGCAGGGTTTTTGCAGACAGGGCCGAATACCTCGGCGATCCTGACTTTGTAAAAGTACCTGTAAAAACATTGGTAAGTAAAGCCTACCTGGCACAACGTATGCAAGATTATGAGCCCGGCGTTGCCGGCAATAGTAAAACAACCCAGCCCGGCATTATTAAAGAAAGCGAAGAAACCACCCACCTGAGTGTATTGGATGCAGAGGGCAATGCAGTATCGGTAACCACTACCCTTAATGATCATTTTGGCAGCCGTACCGTAGTGAGTGGTGCTGGTTTTATTTTAAATGACGAAATGGATGATTTTAGTGTAAAGCCCGGCGTGCCAAATATGTATGGCGCCGTAGGCAATGATAAAAATGCGATTGCACCGGGCAAGAGAATGTTAAGCAGTATGACGCCAACCATTGTGCTTAAAAATAATCGGCCATTTATGGTTACAGGTACACCGGGTGGTACAACGATACCCACCAGTGTTTTTCAAACCATTGTAAATGTTATTGATTTTGGTATGAGTGCAGAGGATGCAGTTAACAAGCCAAAATTTCATCACCAGTGGTTGCCTGATATGATTTTTGCAGAAGACAATTTTGACAAAGCCACACAAACCGAACTTGAAAAAATGGGTTATAAAGTGGCCCGCCGCGGCAAAATTGGGCGTACCGAACTTATCCTCATCAAAAACAAACAGATTATTGCTGTAGGCGATAACCGTGGCAACGATGCAGCCGAGGGTTATTAATACTTTTATCGTTTGATTACCTTTTTAGAAAAACGGTAGCCGTCTGCCGCCGTTACCTTTATGGTGTAAACGCCTGCCTGCCATGCATTGCAATTAAGCTCCACCCGGTTACTGCCTGGCTGTACGATGTATGCATTATTTAACATTATACGGCCTAAAATATCTATCACCTGTACGTTTACTTTTTGTTGCGATACAGCGGCAATGCCAATGATGGCCACATTGCCTAAAGGATTAGGGTTGATGGTAATGGTATTTTGATCGGGCAGTGGTGGTATGGTGCGGCAGGCACCTGTATTAATCAAACTGCGGTCAATCCAACGCAACCGGGCGGCTAACCAATTTTTTAACTGGCTTATCTCCTCATCATAGGTTTGTGCAATAGGCTGCGGATTGGGCCATACATATTGCCCGAGTACAGGCCACTTGGCAAAATGTCGGGTACGGGGTTGCGCCGTTATTGAAACAACAGAATCTATGAGTTGATATAAATTTTGTTGAGACAAAACGTTTTGCCTTAGCTCTTTCCATCGGCAAAGCAGGTTGCCAGCAAATAAGGTGTCGGTAGAAAGTTTACCCCACCAAAAAGGCACCTGAAAATAATCGCTTGGGCAAATATTATTAAACTCCCATGCCCAGCCGGTGGTATCACTACCGCTGCAGTAATCGGCGTTTTTAAAAGCAAGGTCAAAATCCCACACGGGGCCGGCAAATATTTTATCGTTGATACTGTTTCGGTTTTTGTGCAGGTAAGTACTAATGCGATAGCCATCTACATTACGGCTTAATTCGTTTATAATTAAAAAATCTATAAAAGACCGTTCGTCGGCAAAATTGCGCCAGCC
Organism: Bacteroidota bacterium; assembly: GCA_039796475.1. Taxonomy (GTDB): domain Bacteria; phylum Bacteroidota; class Bacteroidia; order Chitinophagales; family Chitinophagaceae; genus Ferruginibacter. Next base: position 31,931 of record JBDKJT010000039.1, read on the forward strand.
GTTAACGGTATCCTGAAAATTATTACCGTACAATGCATGCTCAAAACTATCTACATAACTACGGATGTAATCCTTTTGCTGCTGTACAATATTGCTCAGCTTAGGGTATACATAGGTGTATTGCACCGGGGCATTACCAGCAATACCAGCCTTATAAGGAGAAAACCACCCATCGGCTTGTTTATCCACGCTAAAAATATAGCCCCCCGTTAACTTATCGCCGCTGATATCTGTTTTGCTTATTTTGGCAATCTTAACACGGCCATCACTGCCCCGCTTTATCTTTTCTAAAAAAACATAAATACCCCTGTACTCGCCATTAATTACCAGCTCCACATGCCTGCTATTGGCAGCCCAATGCCCCATTTGGCGGCTGAGTGTATAGGCTAAATAATTATGGGTGAGTGTTTTTTCGTTATAAGGCGCATACAATATCCAATCACTTTCGGCCGGCAGGCCAAATAAAGATTTGTTAACGCTGCTGCCTGCAGCATCCCATAGTTCAATACCATAAGATTTCATGGGAAACATTTGAGATGACTGGCCCCGTATTTCTATACCTACTTTGCCACTATACTCGTTAAAAGCATCCGTAACATTATTGGGCTGGCCGTTTGCGTTATTAATAATGCCCATATCGGCCATTATTTTGGGCTCATCCACTATTTGCTGCCCATTGGTATTGATGATTACCAACGGCAGGTTAGAACTAAAATTTTGCTGACTGTATACAGGCGCACAGGTGTATAACAGGGTACAAAGGGCAAGCAACTTTTTCATTAAATTTAATTAGCAGCGTTAAAATTATCAATTCTGGCCCAAGTGGCCACTTTTATTTAAATCTTTACCTTCACTTTTTATAAAATCGTTCAACTTTAGTATGACTAGTATTGGAAAAATATTTTTAACATCGGCACACAAACGGTTAAGCTATTACAAAGACTTAGGCGATAAAGCACTGGCCGTACTGGAAGAAAAAGACTTGTATTACCAGCCTAATACAGCAAGCAATACCATTGCGGTTATTATACAGCACCTGAGTGGAAACATGCTAAGCCGCTGGACGGATTTTTTAACCAGCGACGGCGAAAAACCTTGGCGCCAACGGGATGCCGAGTTTGAAAACAGTATGGCTGATAAAAAGGCCTTGATTGCCCAATGGCAGCAAGGCTGGGCTTGTTGCCTGGATAGCATTGCCAGCCTGCAGGAAGCCGACCTGCTAAAAACCATCTACATCCGCCATGAGCCGCTAACGGTAATGGATGCCATTAACAGGCAACTGGCGCATTACCCCTATCATGTAGGCCAGCTTATCTATATTGCCCGTATGATCCGTAACGATCAGTGGCAAAGCCTGTCTATCCCCAAAAACCAATCGCAGCAGTTTAATGAGGCCATGCAAAAGCCACATTAAACAATACAGCTGCCACCTGCCAATTAAAATACAAAGTTTGGTATCTAATTTGCCCCCAAACTGTTAATCGCTATTTTTACAACCTTAACCAACAAGCCTGCGTAAATTCTGGAAAATATGTAAGCGTATAGTACTGTCAATACTAATTGTATTGGTATTGCTGTATGCTGCCCTGCACCTTACCGTGGTGCAAAACTGGCTGGTATCGGCTGTAGCAAGCAACCTGTCTAAAAAATTAAATACCAGCATCAGCATTCAGCATATTGATTATAGCTTTTTTAGCAAGATGGATATGAAGGGGCTGCTGGTATTAGACCGTAAAAAAGATACCCTGCTTTTTGCCGGAAGCGCCCGGGTAAACATCAGCGATTGGTTTTTTTTAAAAGACAAACCAGTGCTGCAGTATGTAGAGCTAAGCGATGTAGTTGCCAATGTACACCGCAGCGATAGTGTGTGGAATTACCAATTTTTGATCGACTTTTTTTCGAGCCCAAAAAAAGCACCCTCTCAAAGCGGCGGTTTAGCAATAGACCTGAAAACGGTAAAACTGCATAACATCCGTTTTGTACAAACCGATGAGTGGGTTGGGCGTGATATGTATGTATACCTGAAAAATATGGACCTGCAGGTAGACAGCATCCATATGGACCGGCAAAAAATTAATATTGATAAGCTGCTGCTGGATGAGCCCCTTTTCAGGCAATTTGATTATACAGGCAACCGGGATAAGCTAAACCTGCCCACGCCTGCACCCCGGGTAAAAAACAGCAGCCACACAGCGCCCCCCGCCTGGCTGATTGCAGCAAAAAATATCCGTATTGTAAATGGTGAGTTTGACAGCGAAAAAGAAAGCACCAGCCGCCCCCCGTACCCCGGCAGGTTTGATGACCAGCACATCCGTTTTGCCAGCATTTTTGCCCAGTTGGATAATGTGCTTTTGCAAGGCGATACTTTAACCACCCGTATTAACCTGGCCACTAAAGAGCGGAGCGGTTTTGAAGTAAAAAAGCTGGAAGCCAATATGAAGTTTACCCCGGCTATGATGGAGTTTGACAGCCTGAACCTGGTAACCAATAAAAGCCGGCTGGGTAACTACTATGCCATGCACTACCAGGATTTTAATAAAGATATGGGGCGCTTTTTGCATGCCGTTACATTAGAAGGGCATTTTGTAAACAGCGAGCTAAACAGCGACGACCTTGCTTTTTTTGCACCCGAGCTGGCTGCCTGGAAAAGAGTTTTTGATATGAATGGCGATGCTTACGGCACGGTAGACAATCTTTCTGCAAAAAAAATTCAGCTAAAAACAGGCAACTCCATGATAAACGGAGATATTACTTTACGTGGCCTGCCAGATATTGAAAATACTTTTATCGACTTTAACTCAAGGGAACTGCAAACCAATTATGCTGAGCTTGTAAGTATTATACCTACGCTTAAAAACATTACCCAACCTAATTTAAACCAATTGGGTTTAATAAAATACAAAGGCTACTTTACTGGTTTTATCAACGACTTTGTGGCCTATGGCACCATCAATAGCAATTTGGGTACCGTTACCGGCGATATTAACCTAAAACTACCCGACAATGCTGCGCCAGTTTACTCTGGTAAAATATCCACCGAAGGCTTTAGGCTGGGTGAGTTTATATCGGTTAGCGATATCGGTTCTATTACTTTTAATGGAAAAGTAAATGGCAGGGGTTTTACAGAAAAAAGCCTGGATGCAAATTTTGATGGCAATGTGCGGAGTGTAGATTACAATGGATACACCTACCAAAACATTGTAGTAAAAGGCGATTTTGAAAAAAAATTGTTCAGGGGCCAGGCCAGTATTAACGATCCTAATATTAAAGTAGATAAACTAAGCGGCACCATTAATTTTAATGCCAGCCAGCCAGAGTTTAATTTTGATGCCCAGCTTAACCATGCCAATTTTAAAAAATTACAACTTACCAACGACGACTTTTCTTTAAGTGGCCGCTTTAACCTAAACTTTACGGGCAACAATATTGATAACTTTTTGGGTACAGCCCGTATTACCGATGCTGCCTTAATACACAATGGCCTGCCCATGTCGTTTGATTCGTTGCTGTTACGCTCCGACATACAGGAGGGAGATAAATTTTTATCGCTACGTACCAACGAAGTAGAAGCCGACCTAAAAGGAAAATTTACCATACTGGAGTTACCAGCCGCCTTTAATGTTTTTTTAAGTCGTTATTATCCTGCTTATATAAAAAAACCAGCCCGCCTGCCGCTTGATCAAAATTTTTCGTTTGAAGTACGTACCAAAGAAATTGACCCCTATATTGAGCTGATAGATAAAAAACTAAAAGGCTTTAATAACAGTACGCTTACAGGCAACCTGCACTTAACCAACAACCAGCTAAATATTACAGCCAATGTACCAGAGTTTAGCTACGATGGTAAAATATTTACCGGCACCCTGTTAGAAAGTAAGGGCAATATGGATTCGCTTACCACCCGTATTAATGTAGAGGATGTAGCCATTAACGATAGCCTGCGCCTGCCCGGTGCCAACCTGCAGGTAACCTCTTTTAAAGACACATCAATAGTAAGTATAAAAACCAGCGCCAGCAAAACGCTGAGTGAGGCAGCCATCAATGCCCGGGTAATTACCATGGCCGATGGCGTAAATATTCATTTTTACCCCTCATCCTTTATTATCAGCGATAAAAAATGGCAGCTTGAAAAAGATGGCGAAATCAGTTTTCGTAAGTCTGGCATCAGCGCCAGCGAAGTAAAATTTTTGCAAGGCAACCAGCAAATTACTATTGGCACCGAGCCATCTGATATTGGCAATTACGAGGATGTAGTGGTAACATTGCAAGATGTAAGTGTAGAAGATTTTACCGCTTTTGCCATTAAGCAACCCCGGCTAGAAGGGCTGATGACGGGCACTATCAGGGTGTCTGACCCTCTTGGTAAACCCTATATTGAATACGATACCCGGGTAAACGATTTTAAAGCCGGCACCGATACTATTGGAGAGCTAAATCTTAAAGGCAACTATGATATAAAAAAGGGGCTGATTGTAATAAAAGGTACCGCCGATAAAAACAAAAACAACCTGCTGGATATAGATGGTGTTATAAACCTGGGCGACAGCAGCGGCACCGAAACCAAATTGTTGCTAAAATCCGAAAGGCTCGATCTTGCCCTGCTTAACAATTTTTTAGGTGATATTTTTTCCGACATCAGGGGCTATGCCAATACCAGCGATCTTACATTTACCGGTAAGGGCAAAAACCTGCAGCTTACCGGCACCGCTAATATTACCGAGGGTTCTTTAATTGTAAATTTTACCCAGTGTAAATACAAGTTTAAAAACGAAAGCATTGTATTTAATCCCGATGAAATTGATTTTGGCAGTATCGTTTTAACCGACACACTCAACAATACGGCACAAATGAGTGGTAAAATGTATCACCATTTTTTTGATGATATTGAGTTTGAAGATATTCGCCTGAGTACCGACCGGTTGCTGGTATTAAACACCACCAAAAAAGACAATAGCCAATTTTATGGCAAAGTGGTAGGCAAGGCAGGCATGGTGCTTAGCGGCACACAAGATAATATTGTAATGAATATTACCGGCGAACCCTCCCGGTTAGATAGCAGCCACATATATATTGTAAGTGCCAATAGTATTGAAAGCGAAACCATCGACTATATTGATTTTATACAATTTGGTAATAAGGTAGAAGAAACCTACAAAAGCAAATCGGCAGGCAATGTGCTGGTAAATATGGAGCTGCAGGCCAACCCTAATTGCAAAATAGATGTAGTGCTGGATGAGGTAACCGGCGATATTATTAAGGGCGAAGGAGAAGGCTTGTTAAAAATAAGTGTAGGCAACAAAGAGCCACTCACCATTAATGGCCGGTACGATATTACCAAGGGAGAGTACACATTTAACTTTCAAACCTTTTTAAAAAAATACTTTACGGTAAACAGCGGCAGCCTCATTTGGGAGGGCGACCCCTACAAAGCCAATATTAATATTTTGGCCGAGTACCTGGCCACCAATGTAGATTTTAGCAGCCTGGGCACAGCTACTCAAACAGGCATCTCATCTCCCACCTCGGTATTTAATCAACGATCTAACCTTGAGGTGGTGGCTCACTTAACCGAAACCTTGCTAAAACCGGCTATAGATTTTGAATTGAAATTACCACCGGGTAGTGCCATCACCGACTTTTTAATATTAAAGAGGCTGGAGCAATTTAAGCAGGATAAAAACGAGCTCAACAAACAGGTAACCTCCCTGCTGCTATTTAACTCCTTTATCAATACCAGCCAGGGCTTTATTACTGCCAGCAGTGGATACAATGTAATATCAAGCACCATTGGCGGCGTGGTATCCAATGCCATTTCGGGCTTTTTTAATAAAGTACTGCAGCGCTATGTAAAAAACCTTGTTTTTAATTTAGATGTAAACTCATCGTTGGGCAATACCGGTAACTTACAGGCAGATGTAGCCCAGTTGCAAGCGGCTGCCAAAAGTAATTTTGTATATACTTTAATGAATGGCCGGCTGATTATTTCTGCAGGCCTAAACCTTGATTATAATAACCCCTACGTAACTGCCACCCGAAGCAGCAACTTGCTGGTAACACCAGATATTACCGCAGAGTGGGTATTAACCAAAGATGGCCGGGTAAGGGTGGTGGGTTTTAACCGCACCAATTACGATTTGGTGGGCCAGCGTAACAGAACGGGTATCAGCCTATC